>NZ_JAUCBZ010000011.1 GCF_034676545.1 Pararhodobacter sp. | reverse complement strand
TGAGAGGTAACAATGTCGCGACCCGCTGTGCATTCGGGGGCGCGCGTTACGTATTGCTTTCTATAGTCGATGCAACACGCGGAGGTCGCCATGCGCAACGGGACGAAAACGCAACTGAACTGGGCCGATGTCACGCCCCGGGCCCACTGGCTGAACCGGCGGGCCCTGATCGCGGGGGCGGGCGCGGCGCTGGCCTTGGCGGCGGGGCCCGCGCGGGCGCGGATGGTGGGGGCGGCCTCGGCCTATTCGACCGATGCGGCGCCCAATACGCTGGAAGAGATCACCAGCTACAACAATTTCTACGAATTCGGCTGGGACAAGTCGGACCCGGCGAAACATGCGGGCCAGATGACCATCGACCCCTGGGCAGTGCAGATCGACGGTCTGGTGGACCGGCCCGGCAGCTATGCGCTGGAGGACATTCTGTCCCATGCCACGCTGGAAGAGCGGATCTATCGGTTTCGCTGTGTCGAGGCCTGGGCGATGGTGGTGCCCTGGATCGGCTTCACGCTGGCCAGCCTGCTGGCGCGGGCGGGGGTGCAGCCCGGGGCGAAATACGTGGCCTTCCAGACGCTGCACCGCCCCGAGGAAATGCCCGGCCAGCGCGCGGGTGGCATCGACTGGCCCTATGTCGAGGGGCTGCGGCTGGACGAGGCGATGCATCCGCTGACGATTCTGGCCAGCGGGCTTTATGGCGAGGCGCTGCCCAAGCAGAACGGCGCGCCGCTGCGTCTGGTGGTGCCGTGGAAATATGGCTTCAAGTCGATCAAGTCGATCGTGCGCATCACCCTGACGGAAAAACAGCCGCCCACCACATGGAACCAGCTGCAACCGCGCGAATACGGGTTTTACGCCAATGTGAACCCCGAGGTCGACCATCCCCGCTGGTCGCAGGCCAGCGAGCGGCGGGTGGGCGCGGGCATTTTTGCCGGGCGCGAACCGACGCTGAAGTTCAACGGCTATGAAGAACAGGTCGCCGGGCTGTATGCCGGGATGGATCTGGCGCGGAACTACTGATGCTGGCCGCGACGATGAATGGCGCGCTGCGCCGACTGCCGCCGGGCGCGGTCTATGTGCTGGGGCTGCTGCCGCTGGCGTGGATCCTGTGGCTGGGGCTGCAGGGCGGGCTGAGCGTCGATCCGGTCAAGGACATCGAGCACCGTCTGGGCAAGATCGCGCTGTGGTTCCTGCTGGGTGGGCTGATGGTCACGCCGCTGCGGCGCTTCGCGGGGGTGAACCTGATCCGCTATCGCCGGGCGCTGGGGCTGGTGGGGTTCTTCTATGTGGCCGCGCATCTGGCGGCCTGGGTCGTGCTGGATATGGGCATGCTCTGGGCGCAGGCGGCGGCCGATCTGGTCAAGCGCCCCTATCTTCTGTTCGGCATCAGCGGGTTTCTTCTGCTGGTGCCGCTGGCGATCACCTCGAACGATGCGGCGGTGCGCCGGCTGCGCGCCAACTGGCGGCGGCTGCACTGGCTGGTCTATCCGGCGGTGGGGCTGGGGGTGGTGCATTACCTGTGGCAAATGAAGGTGATCTCGACCGAGGGATGGCTGTGGGCGGCGGGCTTTGCGGTGCTGATGGCGCTGCGATTCCGCCCCCTGGTGCGGCGTCTGGGGGGCTGACCCTGCGGCAGGGGCGCAGGAAGATTTCGTTGAATCGGGTGATTTGCGAAATTTTCTTTCTGCAGCTGCGAAGGCGCCCCCGCCCCGCAAAAACATGCATGCGGAAAACCCAGTCAAGCTCTTCCTTTGACGCGAAGCGGCCCCTTCGGGGGCCGCTTTCTTCATTCACCGCACAGCGCGGTTACTTCCTGGCTCTTCCAATTCACCTTCTCGAAATATCCTCGGCAAAATGCCATGGGTAGGATACTGATCCGGTCGCGATCATAGAATTCATCGCGCGTAACCCCCAACCACTCACGCAACCGGTCGCCCGAGCGGTCATCGAAGGGGATGCCGGATTCGTGCACGCGCAAGCCAGGCGCCTGCCCAACAATCAGAATCCGTGCGCGTTGCCGCAGCCAGACGACTGGCCGGGGTTCGTGCCTTGTGGCAGTGGCTGCGAAATCTGCTGCGCACATACGGCAGGGCCGTATTTCCTGTGCTATCGCCGGCTCGCCAGCACTCATCCTCTGTACCTTTGTTCTTTCCAGGGATCACCGTAGTTATGATACCCCAGCTTTTCCCAAAAGCCCTTGTAGTCATAGGGACTGAAATGGAGGCCACGAAGCCACTTGGCGCTTTTCCACAGATATAGGTCCGGCACCACCAGTCGTGCCGGGCCACCATGTTCTACGCTCAGCGGTTTACCGTCGAATTCTGTGGCCACAAAGGCTTTGTCACTTAACATATCGACCAAACGCAGGTTCGCGGTGTAATTGCCGTCCGCACGCGCCTGAACATAAACCGGATCAGCTACTGGGCGAACAAGATCGGCCAGTACAGAAACTGCCACCCCGCGCCAAAGTGTGCCCAGTTTGGACCATCTGGTCACGCAGTGCAGATCGGCGCTGAATTCGCGCTGTGGGAGGGCCTGAAAGCCCGCCCAATCCAGTGTGATCGCCTGTTCGACGTCACCGTCGAGGGTTAGTGACCATGTTTCCTTGTCGGCCGTCTTGGGCGTACCCGCCGTCATTACCGGGAATTTCTGAGTTACCACCTGATTGGGCGGAATGCGCGGGCGTCCATCTGGGCGAAGAGTACTCATCGTCAGCTCCCGATTGTCAGTAGACCTCAGTGACCTTCAGCTTGCGGCCGCGGAACTCACAGAATTCACCGGCTCTCTTGCCTTCCAGGGCCTCGTAGATTGGCGCCGCTTGTGAGACACCGATAAATTTCTGCCCCTGACATGAAAACTCTCCTGTCGAGACGCCAATGACCAGATAGCGATCCCCGATCCGCACTGCTGCGCCCGGCGCCACTTCGGTTTTCGGTCCGAAATCAAGCACGTTCAACGCTGAGATTTTGGCTTCCACTTGATGCTCGCGGTCATCGAACGCCTCAGCAAGATCGGCGGCGGTTTCTGCTTGGCCCTGTTCGTCATTTTCAATCGGCTCCGTGCGATCCAGCCGCGCGGCGCTGAGAAATCGCTCATAGGTTTTATGGGCTTGCTCAAGTTCGGCCTCTGTCAGGGCCAGCATCGTGTTGCGCAAGTGGTTCTTGTCGATCATGGGTTTTCCTTTACGATAGTTGGAGTTGTTAAGTTGGTGATTTTGCGGGGCTTCTGATCCCGCTCAAGCGTGGGAAAAAGATTTGGGCGCAGCACTTTCCATCGTTATCCTGTTCACGATCTCGTCCACGATCGTGCGGGTCGCGGCTGTGTTTCTAGAACACACGGGCATTTCACGCGACGTTGCCAGAGTTCAGGCCATGTCGGCACTTAGCGGCACGGGGTTCACCACGTCTGAATCCGAACTGATCCTCCAAACACCGGAGCGCAGACGTATCCTTGTGATCTTGATGATTACCGGTTCCGTTGGTCTGGCCTCGGTGGTTGCCACTGTTGTGGTTGGGGCCTTCGGGATCAAGGAAACGGCCAGCGGGTTGTTGCTTCAGCTTACGGCGATCATCACGGCAATCGCCTTTGTGCGCTACGTGCTCTTTTCCTCTGTCGTCGATGAGTTCATTTGCGGCATGGCACATGCGTGGCTTGTCAAACACATGGCGCATGTTCCGTTCACGGTTTTGTACCAGTTGGATGCGGACAGGGTGATTGCCCAACATAGTTTGGCGAAGGCACCTCCTTCGAACAATGTGGAGTGGCCCGGCGACCTGACCCTCATCGGTGTGCGCAGCGCCTTCAACGCCGAGATAAACCCGTGGGACGGAACGCCGTTGCCTGAAGGATCGGCCATGGTCTTGGCGGGGCCAAGGGCGTCCCATCATAAGTTTGCCGCCGCCCATGGATTGACCCCAGATACAGGAGCGCACTGAGGCATGACAGACGTCAAAACATCGCCGGGGTTTCTTCACCTGCACGCACTGAACGGGGGCGGGGAATGGCTCCATATGTGTATCAAGCATCGAGAGACCAGCGCCTATCTCATGGAGGTGGCCATGCTCGACGACCTGGTTGTCGATGCGATGATCGAAGAGGACACACGTTCGCGCGTGCGCGTTCTTGATGACGGGATCATGGTGCTTTTGAAGGCCATGCATGTCGGTCAGGACATGGCACGCCCTGAAGACATGGTGTCGATCAGGATCTGGATCGACAAGACGCGCGTCATTACTACACGCGAGGCCGATGTTGACCCGATCCTGGCCCTTCATCAAAAGTTGTCCGCAGGTGCAGGCCCAACCACACCGGGTGAGTTTCTGGCTGATCTTATCGAAGAACACCTCGATGAGGTCGATGACCACATCGAGGAACTGGAAGACGCGGTCAACAGGATCGAAGGGCTTGTGGGCACTCATCAGACCGAGGCTGCCTGCCCCAATATGGCACAAACCCAATCGCGTATCAGCGGCTTCTTGCGCCACCTCGGGCCACAAAAACCTGTGCTGGAACACTTGTCGCGCTGCAAGCACTCCCTTTTGAGCGAAAGAGAGCGCACGCGGATCGATGACGGGCTCGATCAGCTTTTGCGGTATCTTGAAACCCTGCAAAACCTGCGGGACCGCGTTGATATCCTCAACGATCAGGTTGCCCGCATTCAAGACAGGCAACTGACGCGCAGATCCTTTGTCTTCTCGGTCGTGGCGACGCTGTTCCTTCCGCTTGGGTTTATTGTCAGCGCGTTCGGTGTGAACCTCATGGGGGTTCCCTTCGAAGGGCATGCAAATGGTTTCACCATACTGATGGTGATCTGTTTGGCTCTGGTCGCAGGGATGCTGGTCTTGTTCCGCTGGCGAAAGTGGTTCTGACGGAGGTGGCGGCTGCATTTTCATGCGCCGGTGAAGTTCATCGCGTGATGCTCAACGACCTCGGCAACAACCACATCATACTCCAAAAAGACACCGTTCTTGCCGCGGTCTTTGGCGTATTTGTGCTCGGGGTGGACATCCCATTCCTCGATCGCCTCGAAATCTTCGAAGTAACCGATAAGCACCTTTTCTCCGTCCTCTGCGGTAAAGACCTTGTGGCTCATATACCCCTTTAGCCCCTTCACCACGGTCACC
This sequence comes from Pararhodobacter sp., assembly GCF_034676545.1. NCBI lineage: Bacteria > Pseudomonadati > Pseudomonadota > Alphaproteobacteria > Rhodobacterales > Paracoccaceae > Pararhodobacter > Pararhodobacter sp. The sequence continues at coordinate 166,179 of NZ_JAUCBZ010000011.1, read as the reverse complement.
ATGCGGGCGTAAAGCTCGTCAAACTCGCCTTGGAAGTCGGGATCAACCCGGTGGCGAAAAACCTCTACATGCATTGCCATTATAGTCTCCTTTTCTGGTTCAAGATTTCATGCGCCCGATGCGGGTCGCCAAGGGGGTTGAACTGAGGCCGTGCAACAGGATGGACAGGCCAACAGTCAGCGAGACACAAGCCAGCAGTTCCTCTTCATTCGGGAAATCGAATTGATCCATCATCAGCAATGTGAAGAGGATCGAGGCCAGACCGCGTGGACCGAACCAACCAAGGAAGAGCTTCTCACGCGCGGGTAGCCCGCTTCTTGTCAGAGAAACGAAGATTGGCAAGACACGGACCAGCGTGAGGAAGACCAACGCAAGAATGATCGTATTTGGCCCTGCGTGCGCCAATCCGTCGGGCAGCAGAAACGCACCGAACACCAGAAACGCCGCCATCGTCAAAAGTTGGCCAGCCCCCTCCATGAACTCGCTGATAAAGTGGATGTCATGACGGTAGGTGTTGCCAAAGACCATGCCCGCAACAAAGGCCGCAATGAACCCGTTTCCGTGGATGGCAACAGCAAACCCGTAAGCTGCGAAGGCGGTCACGAGAAAGACCACCGCCCCCGCCGCCTCTTGCATCAAGTCGCGGTTTTGCGCCCAGTCCATCGCCTTGGCCGCCACCCAACCGACGGCAATACCAGCGAGCGGACCGAGCACAATCTCGGTGGCGGCCTCCAGCGCCAAACCATCGGTCTGCGCGCCGCCAACCGACGACGCAAGGACTGCACCCAAAAGAACGAAGGGTAGCACCAGCCCATCGTTCAGCCCGCTTTCCACATTGATTGTCTGGCTGAGGTGGTCTGGCACCTCTGGGTTCGAAACGACAGATTGCCCCAGCGCGGCATCCGTCGGCGTCAATACTGCGGCGGTCAGCAATGCAACGGCAAACCCAGACGTAGGGTTGAGCCAAAGCGCGACAAGTGTCCCAAGCGCGATCGTCAGCGGCAGCCCGATCACCAGCATCCGTGTCGGGATCTGCCAATCCATCACCAGTTTCTTAAAGCGCACATGGCTAGCGTCAGAGAACAGGATCAGGATCAGCGTGATCTCGGCCAGAATTTTTTTACCTTCGTGGATCACATCCGGCGACAAGCTGGCGCTCAATGGCACGGACAATGCAAAGCCAAGCGCTGTGAAGATGATTGGCAGGGTAAGCAAGCTGCGCGAGATTGCTTTGCTGAGCAACGAGTAAATGGCAAAGGCCACAAGCACGAGAAGGACTGCGGGGGTCATGACGTTGTGTATTCCTTCTTGAGCAATGCACTGTGCCGGGCCCGAAGCTTGGCAAGTTTCGGCGCGATATAGGTGCGGCAAAAGGGCCGTTCGGGGTTGGATTTGTAGTAATCGTGAAATCGGCTGTCCGAAGGCTTGAAGCCCCGGTGCATAAGGCTGCGCGTAACAAAATGCACCTCCGCCTCTGCGGCAAGGTCCCGTATATGCGTCGCGCACGCGTTTTGCTGCTCCGCGGTCATACTGTAGACCGCGCTTCGATACTTGCCACGCATCTTGTGATCGGCCTCGCTGGCATGGGTGCTCAGGTGGACCGCGATCAGGTCTCGCAAGCTCACGCGATCAGGATCAAAGGAGATTTCCACCGCCTCGGACCACGCCTCGTCAGGGCCGTCGGAGCGGATAAAGCCTTGCCGCACCTCTGACACGCCCTCAAGCGGTTGGAAAACTGCCTCGGTGCACCAATGGCACCCGCCTCCAAAGCCGATGGTTACCACAAGATCACTCCGCCACTGGAACCTGACCTTGGGCCAGTTTCAGGCGGGTCCAGAGGTTCATGTTGATGACGATGGCCGCGATTTCGGCGATGGCTTTTTCGTCGAAATGTGACGTCAGGCTTTCATGCCGCGCTGCAAAGGCCGCCGGATCATAGGCCGTGAGCGCCTCGCAATAAGCCAGCGCGCAGCGTTCTGCCGGGGTGAACATCGTGCTTTCGCGCCAGCTTGCCAGATGCGCGACCTTTTCAACCGCGATTCCCTGATCATGGGCCGCTTTGGTGTGCAGGATCAGGCAATAGGAACAGGGGTTCATCTGGGCGACGCGTAGACGCAAAAGCTGGGCCAAACGTCCATCTACCGACAGATCGGCAGTATACCCAACCGAGGCCGCCATTTGCTTAGCGATCCCGTGAAACTCGATCAAATCGGGATCAAATCGGGTATTCTCGAATGTGACAGGCATTTTCAATCTCCCAGATTGAATTTCTTGCGCCAGTTTGCGCGTGTCCCACCGACCTTGCGCAGGAATGGGCAAGTCAGACGGATTTCATGGGAGCGGGTTTCAATTTCTTCAAAGACCTCGGCCGCAAAACGTGCGCCAAGGCCGCTGCCACGAAAGGATGGATCGACCTCGATATGCGTCAGGATCATCCGGTCGCCTTGCCAGACATAGCTGACGAACGCGTCAGATGGGGCCATGTGCCGGACAAAACGTTGCGCCCGTTCTTCGTGAATAAGGCCGGGGTCGTAAAGACCCGCGCGGGCTAGTTCCTTTTCAAGTTCAGGCAGCTTTGGGTTGCGCAGTTTGCGGCCCTTGATCTGGAAGGTCGGGAACTTATCTGCGCTGCCCGCCAACTTGGTCAGGCGCACGGCCGCGCGCGGGTCCTTATCAACTTCGGCCAATTCATAGGCCAGCCCGCGTTCTTCCAGGGCGGACTGATAGAACCGCGTCTTGTGGCAGCGGACCTCGCCAAACAGGGTGATGTCATGCATTGGCGGCCGCCAGCGGTTTCAAGCCTGCAAGGATCGTCGGGATCAACTCGGCGACGGTCGGGTGAACGGGCAGCGCCTGTTGCATGATCTTGTAGCTGGCACCCGTGGCCATGAAGTTCGAAAAGATCGCGATGATCTCATCGCCCGCGATGCCGAACACTGTGGCACCCAGAATAGCCTCGCTGTCGCCGTCCACGATGATGCGAATCAGGCCGGTTGTCTCGCTTTCTTCCTTGGCGCGGCTGATGTCGGCCATCTTCATGTCGGCGATTAGGATATTGCGCCCTTCGGCAGCAAGTTTTCGCGCCTCGGTGCGGGACAGGCCGACGCGTCCCAGCGGTGGGTCGGTGAACATGGCATAGGTCGTTGGCCGCTGATCGGCGTCCTTCCATTGATAGCGGTCTTTAATCTTATCGAGATCGGCCAGCACGATTTCGTGGTCGTGATAGCTGGTATGGGTAAAGGCACCACGCCGGTTCACATCGCCAAGCGCCCAGAGGTTGGGCACCTTGGTGCGCAGCTTGGCATCGGTCGGAACGTAACCGCGTGAATCGGTCTCCAGCCCGACCGCCGCAAGGTTCAGCTTGTCGGTGTTCGGGGCACGCCCCGTGGCAAACAGGACATGACTTCCCGCGATCTCGGTACCATCCTCGAGCGTCATCAGAACGCCGCGCATGCTGCGCCCGACACCTGCGATCTTGGCGTTCAGGTGCAGCGTCACGCCCTCATCCTGAAAAAACTTCGCGATGATTTCCGAGACATCCTCATCCTCGCGTTCGGCCAAACGGTCGGAACGGTGTACCACCGTGACCTTGCTGCCGAGGCGGCGGAAAATCTGACCCATCTCAAGGCCGATGTAAGAACCTCCCACAATGATGAGGTGATCAGGCAATTCATCGAGCGCCAGAAGTGATGCATTATCGAGCGCATCGATGTTTTCAAGGCCGGGAACTGGCGGGGTAAACGAACGAGTCCCGGTATTCAGAAAGACCTTGTCAGCCGAGAACTTGCTTTCGCCTACAGAGACGATGAACCGGCCGTTTTCATCGAACCCGGCAAGACTGCCCCAACCGTGGATCACCTCGACACCTTTGGTGCGCTTTAACCATGCTGTCAGTCCCCGGCGGGCGGTATCGACACGCTCGCGCATCCGCGCCATTGCGGCGGGAAAATCCACAGTAACCGCGCCCGTGGAGACGCCAAAATCCGCCGCGCGCCGCACCATATGCGCAACGCGCGCCGACTTGCGCAACGTCTTGGTGGGTGTGCAGCCGCTATTGACGCATGTCCCGCCCAGCTTGTCGCCCTCGATCAGGGCAACGGATTGCCCGCGATTGGCCAACCCAACCGCGAGCGAAGGTGCCGCTTGGCCAGAACCGATGATTACGGCGTCAAAATGATTCATGTCTTCGTCCTCTGCCATTCTCACGCTTCGCTGTTTTCGCCTTGGAAAGGCACCCGTTGGAGGCGCTCATCCCCGATAATCTTGGTGACCAGCCAAACGTATTCCTGCCTGGCCGTATCGAAGCCAAGCATCGTAAAACCCTGACCAAAGGGGCATTCCGGGAAGTCAGGGAACCCAAGCCTGAGAACATAGCGTCCGGGGTCGGCGTTGAACTCGCTCTTGCGGACCTTGCGGACACCGTATCGGTAATCCTCGTCCTCGGTCATCTCGCTGCGCGTATCCGGTTCGGCAGTTTTCAGTGACTTGACCAGATCTTGCGGGGCACCATCCCCCTCAAGATCAAGCGCATCGACAAGAAACCCTTTGACGCCCGTATCTGCGATCTCAAGCGCATAGATATTCGAGGCGTCGCCCGAACCCGGCTCGGTCTCAAAGCGGAGTTTCATCCGGACCGTCACTTCCGCCGGATTTACAGCGAGGCCTGCGCTTACATCCACGAGTTTTCCGTTCTGAATGCGGAAGTCATGGGTGAACCCGGCGTCTACGAGTTCCGACAAAGCGGCCACGGCATCAGTTGCATCAATTTTCATGGGTCGTTCCCTTCGGATTTGGGTAAGGTTAGGTGCCGCAAAACGTGACGTGACGGTGCGCGTCGACTGGGGCGGGTAGCGCATAGGTTTCTGACCCGTCTTGCTCGGTGAACGGATGTGCCAGCACAGCCAAAAGCTTGTGAAACGGCTCAAGATCGCCACCCACGGCGGCCTTCAGGGCCTCTTCAACCAGATGGTTGCGCGGGATGTAGATCGGGTTGATCCTGTTCATCGCTTCCGCCCGCAACTCCGCGGCAATATCTTCCGCCGCAAGCCGCGTGTGATAGCGGGCCGCCCAAGCGTCAAATACCGCGGGATCATCGAAATTGGCACGCGCCAGTTCGTCATTGCCACGAACAGACCCCGCCAAAGCGCGGAACAGGTTGGTGAAGTCAACATCCTGCCCTTCACAGGCCTTGAGCAGATCATTTGCCAAATGCAGATCTTCGGGCAGTTCCTTCAGCAGACCCAATTTGGCCCGCATGCCCCGCAGCCATTCCTGCTGGTAGTGCGCGGGAAAGGCATTGATCTCATTGGTCAACTGCCGGATCGCGTCGTCGCTGTCCTCGGGGTTCACCAGATCAATCAGCGTCTCGGCAAAGCGCGACAGGTTCCATTGCATGATCACCGGTTGGTTGCCATAGGCATAACGGCCGTGCTGGTCGATCGAACTGAACACCGCTTTAGGGTCATAGTTGTCGATGAAGGCGCAGGGACCGTAATCGATGGTCTCGCCCGAAATCGTTGTGTTGTCGGTGTTCATCACACCATGGACAAAGCCGATATTGACCCATCTCGCGACCAGCGACGCCTGTGCATCCCTGACGCGCCGGAAGAATTCCAGATATCGATCTTCGCGGCCCACGATGTCTGGAAAGTGGCGGGCGATGGCATAATCGGCCAGCTTGCGAAGCTTTTCGGTCTCGCCGCGCGCTGCAAAAAACTGGAAGGTTCCAACCCGCAGATGCGAGGCCGCGATGCGTGCCAGAACAGCGCCTTTCTCCAGCCCATTGCGCGCGATTTCTTCGCCCGTCGTGACCGCAGCCAAAGCGCGCGTTGTCGGAACGCCGAGGGCATGCATCGCCTCGCCCATCAGGTATTCGCGCAAGACGGGGCCAAGAACGGCCTTGCCGTCTCCGCCGCGTGAAAACGGCGTGCGGCCTGAGCCCTTCAGGTGCAGATCGCGGCGGCGGCCTTCGGTGTCGATCAACTCACCCAACAGGATCGCGCGGCCATCGCCCAGTTGCGCCGAGAAACCGCCGAACTGATGGCCCGCATAGGCCATGGCCAAAGGCGATGCCCCGGCGGGTGCCATCGCGCCGGACAGGGCGGCGGCGCCTGCGGCCGAGTTCAAGACGGTGGGATCGAGCCCCAGTTCTGCCGCCAAGGCGATGTTCAGAACGACGATCTGCGGATCGGGAACCTTGTCGCCTTGCCAAGGGACAAAGAAGCCCTCCATTTCGTCGGCAAAGCTGTTGTTGAAGGGGAACGAAAGGTCATCAAGCATGGTCATTTCCTTTCTACGATGGGCTAAACAAGGGCCAGCGCATGATGGTGTGCGATAGCAAGGCAGGCGACGAGCAAGCCAAAATCCTTCATCAGGAATTGCCCACGCGAGGACAGGAAAAGACGGCCTGCTTCTTCCTCGAAATACTGAACATAAGGGAACAGGCTGAGTGTGACCAAGAAGGTCAGCACGCCAAGCAAACCGCCCAGAAGGCCAAAACTGGGAAAGAAGATGCCAAGTACCAGAAGCAAAGCGGTGCTCAACTCAACAATCCCCAGAAATATGCTGAAGCCCGCCGGCGTCATCAGTTTCGGGCCAAACCGCAAGATCGGATGCCCCGCGACCAGCGTCTTGACAGCGTCCTGTTCATAGCGGGCAAATTTGGCGATGCCGAAGGCAACGAAGATTGCCGCAAGCGCCAGTGACAAAAGTTTCATTGCTGGCACCCAGTGGGTGATTTCTGCGACCAGTTCCATTTTCGTCCCTCGTTATTGATTGTTTGGCTCCGGCGATCTGGCCGCCGGAGCCAATGGTCAGGCGCGCTTCAACTCGACATCGTCGGCCCCGAGCGCGGCAAGAAATCGCTGCGGATCAAGACGGAAGTCCGCGTGGACAACGTTCCCTTCCGGATCGATCACGGTGAACCACGGCGTGCCGCCAGAACGGTAATCCTCCATGAAGGTCGGGTAGCGTTCACCTGCGGGCGGGGTGTCATGACCAAAGGGCATTTTCAGCCCATACTGCTCCTGATTGATGCGCAGCTTATCGCGGGTGTTTGTCTCGGCACCCTCAAAAACGGTCTGAATGACGGCGAAATCGAACCCTTTGTCCTTCAGTTTGTCATGCAGAAAGCGCAGCGTCGGAAAACCGCGCGAATGACAGCCAGGGCACCAGTGCTGGAAGCAATAAATGATCTTGTAGCCGTCTTTCATATCCGAAAGTCGAAGCGGCTTGTCCATCGGCTTGCCATCCGCATCGATCCAATCGTTGACGCGCAGTTCGGGCGCCGTGTTGCGAAGTTGTCCAAAGTTCATGACTGAAACCTTTCATATATGGCGATTTGGTTCGCTGCTTTCGCCCGCGCCGCCAGCGCACTGACGTCTTCGAGCGGAAACGCCAGAACCTCCGCGCCGATTTCGGTGACGGCGGGCGAGAGATAGCGAAGCCCCTCAACCTCCGTTTCAAGTCCGGGCCCGACGATCAGGCCCGTCTTCGTTTCGTTCATCCGCAACCAGCCGTTGCGGATCAGGCCGCTGGTTAGCAGGTCCATGGCAAGCTGGTCTCCCGGACCGGATGTGTTGATCACGACTGAGGTCGTGATTTCTTCGTTCGTTCTTGTGCCAGCCCGTTTCAGACGGATGCGGGTCTTGCCCTCGGTTTCGGCATAGACCCAAGTTATCTCGCCGTGCTCCTCCACGATCTGGCCTGCCGCTTGGAGCCGTGCATAGTCGGCAAGGCTGTTGTGCGTTGCGCGCCTAAACCGCCGCTCCAGTTGTGGCATGACCTTGCGGCGCTCCGAGAGGGAGGGCAGCAGGGTTTCAAGCCCCCTTTCGGCTGCCCAACCCAGATAGCCTGGTCTGAGTTCGGCCATGCTTGCCCCCTTGGCACGGAACGCGGCAATTTCGGCGTCGACCGCAGCCAGAAGCGCGTCTGCATCGCGGTAAGGGCCCGTCAGTTTGGGCGTCACCGGCTCTTTACGCGGGCGCGCCCAGATCAGCTGCTCCGGCTTGGACCCACGGGTGATCACCCGAAGCCGGATGTCCTGCTCGTCCATGACGGACTGCATAAGCCGCAGGACATCCAGCATCGCGGCGTTGCCTCCTAGGCAGGTCACTTCCTGTCCAGGACGCAGGACCTCGGCAATCGTTTGCTCGTTGCCATAAAGCGTCGTGAACGCCGTGGGGCCGCTATCCGCCCCAAATCGTTGAGGCGATGGTCCCCCGGTGGCCACGTCCACCCGGTCCGCCCGGATCACCTCGCCTGTGGCAAGCGTGATCCGAAACCCGTGTTCATCCTTGGCCAGATCGGTGGCCAAAGCCGTCCGCTGCTGCACCCGCACGCCTGCTTCGGCGTGCATGGCCAGAATGCCCTGCCCGATCTCGGCGAGATAGTCGCCAAAGACCGCGCGTGGGGCAAAGACAGCGCCGAAATCGCCTGCATCCAGATGATCCGCCGCGAAGTCCAACCAGCGTGGTTGGTAGGCGGCAATCCTTGAGCGAATATCACCCCAGTTTGCCTCGAACCATTCGACGAAACTCTCACCAAAGGCACCTGACGGCGAATTCAACAGATAGGCATATCGCCAAGGCGCGGCGCTCGGATGATCCGCATATGCCATCCCTTTGCCGAATTGACCCGCGTTGGCCCCAAGAATGGTCAGTTGGTCACCAGACGTAAGCACCAATGTTTCCGCAAGCGCCGCTGCGCTGGCCCCATCGCCAATAATCAGATGGTGATGAGGCCCACGCATGGCTTATTCAGCCGCCGTCGCCGCACGCTTGGGCAAAACCCAACTGGACCGCGGGAAGTGGCAAGTATAGCCATTCGGGATACGCTCCAGGTAGTCTTGATGCTCTGGCTCAGCTTCCCAGAAATCGCTCACCGGTTCTACTTCGGTCACGACCTTGCCTGGCCAGATCCCAGATGCGTTCACGTCCGCGATCGTGTCTTCGGCAATCGCTTTTTGTTCGTCATTCACATAGTAAATGGCGGACCGATAACTGCTTCCGCGGTCGTTACCTTGGCGGTCTTTCGTTGTCGGGTCATGGATCTGGAAAAAGAACTCCAGAAGCGCACGATAGCTGGTTTTCGAGGGGTCAAAGAGGATCTCGATCCCTTCGGCATGGGTTCCGTGGTTGCGGTATGTGGCAAATTTCACGTCACCGCCGGTGTAGCCAACCCGGGTGCTTTCGACGCCGGGCAGCTTGCGGATCAGGTCTTGCATCCCCCAGAAGCAGCCTCCGGCCAATACGGCACGTTCAGTCATACTTTTTCCTCCACTTGATCGAGGTATGCGCCATACCCCTCGGCTTCCATTTGGTCTTTCGGCACAAAGCGCAGGCTGGCCGAGTTGATGCAGTAGCGCAGGCCGCCCATTTCGCGCGGGCCATCATTGAAGACATGCCCCAAATGGCTGTCGCCGTGTTTCGAGCGGACTTCGACCCGGACCATGCCATACGAGGCATCACGATGCTCGGTCACGTTATCGATGGGTTTCGAGAATGCGGGCCAACCGCAACCGGAGTTGAACTTGGCTGAGGATGCGAAAAGCGGCTCGCCGGAAACGATATCGACGTAGATACCCGGTTCGAAATGCTTGTCATACTCACCCGTAAAGGCGCGCTCGGTCCCGCTCTCTTGCGTAACGTGATACTGTTGGGGTGTCAGCTTGGAGAGCGCATCCTGTGATTTTTCGTAGGTCATTTGTATCTCCTTCTTCTTCCGTTGAGAGGAAGATGGAGACTTTCGATCCGTTTGTGAAATTCCTGGCGGGAATAGTTTTTATAGCCGCGCGCGTGTGCCTATTACCAATTGAAATCTTTGGATAATCCAAGGATGACACGGACTTCGCGCGGGTTGGCAGAACCAGAAACGGCGACCATGCTGATGTTGCGTGACAGGGTCAGGCCCTTTACCGCGCGCAGGACGATTCCATCAACAATCGCTGAATGTTCCGGCAAGGAACACACACCCGCACCTTGCGCCACCATCTGCTGCACCCAGTCTTCCCGCTCTGACTGAAAACGCGGACGCATGACAATGTTCCGATCCATGAAATGCTTGATCAGTTGCGTGCGAAATTCGCAGTGCATCCTGTCGATATAGGGCTGCTCCATCATCTGCTCTGGCGTGATTTCATCTGTCCCGGCGAGCGGGTGATGACTTGCCAAGGCCAAGCGCAACCGCTCTTGGAACAGCGGTTGGATCGTCAGTTTGAAATTCGGTTCCGGCGGATTGGTCAGCAGACACATGTCATACTTGCCCGACAATACCTCCGCCTCCGCCTCGCCGGGGTTCAGAGGATGAAGAAGAAGCTCGACCTCGGGCAATTCCTTCAGAACGAGCGCCCAGAATTTGGCAAAGACCCGCGGCGCAATGGTGCTTGCGACGCCAATATTGATCTTCCGGCTGCGCCCTGCGACCGAGTTTTCCGCAAGCTCGGTGATGTTTTCGAGCGCTGATTGAATGCGCATGAACTCTACGATCAGATCACGGCCCAAGGCCGTCAGGCGCGTGTCCTTGCCGTCGCGATACAGCACCGGACCGCCAAACTCATCTTCCAGACGTTGAATCGCCTTGGTGAGACTGGGCTGAGATATCCCACTCACCCGGGCCGCTTCCGTGAAATTCAGGGATTCGGCGAGATTCAGGAAGTACCTGACCTGATTAAGATCCATTTGCCTGCGTCACTCCACAAGGTAGCCGACTTCCTTATGCCCACAAGTGCCTGAATTGATCAAGTTTTTCAACCTGATAGCGCCCATCTCTTGTGAGTTGTGGGTTTCGGATATGATCGTGAAACGACCGGGCAGGCCTGCAAGCCCGGCCGCGACAGGTTCCGGGCGCGGATGGAACGGTTTGTTCGAAACGCCGTCGATGTCACTGAGCGCCCGGTGCTGGATCTCGCCTCTTGGGCCAAAATGGATCGGTGTGTAGTGAAAATGTGTCGGCGTATCTGGGTTGGACCGCTGGAACTCGTCAATCCTTGCAAACACTTGCGCCATCGCGTCGGGCGTCTCAAGCTCGCCGAGCGAGCGCGCATGAACATGCCCGAAATCAATGCAAGGCCCGACCCCTTTGACCGTCGAGGCCACATCAAGAATCATATCGACAGACCCCATCTGCCCGACCTTGCCAGCGGTTTCGATCATAAGGCTGATGTCAGTCTTGCCCAATTGCGCCATGAATCGCTCAAGGTTTTCGGCAAACCGGCGAGACACATCGGCTTCGGGCGCGCCGTAGAGCGACCCGGGATGCAGCACGATTTCGCGCGCGCCCAGAATGTCGGCTTGCTCATAGGTCCGTAGAAGCGTGTCGACAGAGCGCAGGACCTTGGCCGGATCGGGGCTGGCAAGAACGATGTAGTAAGACCCGTGGATCGATAACTTGATGTCGTCTGCTATTGCCAGCGCGCGGTAGCGACGCCCCTGTTCAGCCGTCATTCGTGGCCCATACGTCATTTGCAATTCGATTGCGTCGAGCCCGACTGAGCGCAGCCACGCGAAAACGGCACCCCGATCCTTGGCTTCCGGACGTTCAGTGAATGCCAAAGGAAAACCGCCAACGCCGAAACGGATATCGGGCGGAATGGCAAGCCTTGTCATGTTTCCAAAGGTGGATTGAATCTAGAATATGCACCCAGTTTCCAAGCCGGTTCAGGGCGATGCGGCGTCAATTGCCAAGCCTCTATGTCGAAGGTCCAATACCGGCCATCGGCACCGTCATGAGCCATGCGCCCTTCCAAGTTGAGCGTGGCGTGACCTGTCAGGTTCAGCTGAGCGCCAGTGTCGAAATCGACGAAGGTAATGCCCGCTCGAGGCTCGAGCGCCAGATTGCCCAATGTCATGAACATCGAATTACCGAAGTAGTCGGGAACGATAAGCTGATTTCCCTTCACGTTTACAAATCCCGGATACCCACCACGATGGCTTGCATCATGATCTCCGTCCGGGTTTTTGCTGGCCACGAAAAACGTGTCGGCCTGTCGGATCAGGTCCGCAAGGTTATCCGGCAGATCAGATCCCGAAGCGGGCGAAACACCTTGATAGCGATTGTCTGCCACAGGCAGTCTTTGCTGGATGTATTTCGGACAATTCGGACAGGTCTGCGCAACATCGATTGTCACCCGCTCAGGCGTAACCTCATTAACCGAACCATTGATGCGAAACCGCCGCGCGCTGGTCAGGTCCATTGCAACAAGGCCTATCGGCGCTCCGGCACTGACCATCGTCCATAGCGCGGACGGAACGGTCATTTCGGTCCGATTCAGGTAAACCGTCTTGTCATCAGCTCGGGCAACAAGCCCTTCTGGACCGTTGGCCAGAAAAGACCAGACACGCCCCTCAGCATCACTTACGGCGATATTCAGGGTTGTCGCGATACCCAGCATCCGTTCGCTGTTTGCAGACAGTGTCGTGCTGATGAAACGCCCGTTCCGAAGGGCCAGCACGTCCTCCCCCGTGGCTTTCTGGACAAGGCGTTCACCATCGTGAAAAGGGCCCCCGCTCATCCTCACAGTCCCAATTCAGAAAGACTTGACGTGTCATCAGGACGGCGTCCCAAAGGCCAGTGGAACAGACGCTCGCTTTCCTTGATCGGCAGATCATTGATGCTGGCGTGCCGGTTCGTCATCAGGCCATTCTCGTCAAACTCCCAATTCTCGTTGCCATAGGCGCGGAACCAGTTTCCATCAGCATGGTGGTATTCATACGCGTATCGAACCGCGATGCGGTTATCCGTGAAGGCCCAGAGTTCCTTGACCAGTCGGTAGTCCAATTCCTTGGCCCATTTGTCCGCTAGGAAAGCTACCACCTCATCGCGACCATTCACAAATGTCGCGCGGTTGCGCCATTTGGTGTTTACTGGCGTATTTGCCCTCTTTGATGTGCTGCTCGGCGGTGCCGCGCTGGTTGTAGAACCGCACCACCCAGTCCGGCTCCATCGGCAGGTTGGTGACGATGAAGCCGACACGCGGGAACAGTTCGCCCGGATGCCATTCGATCTTGGCGATCACCCGGCGTTCCTTGTCCCAGGACGCCGCCTGATACTCGAATTCCTCGAAGAACCGCTTGACCTTGGTCAGTGACGGCCGCCCGACAGGGCGCGTTAGCCGATGCGCGATCTTGTCCTTGAGGACCGCGTTTGCGGGCAGCCGGATGGCGTAGAAGAACCGCGCTTCTTCCAATCGCTCATAGATCGCCGGGATCGCGTAGGCAGCATCGGCCCGGAAGAACCTGCCACCAAGGTCGCGCTCCGCGTAGCGCGCAATGACGGGGTCGAGAACATCACGCCAGCCATCGGCGCTGTGGACGTTGCCATGGCGCAGGGCGCAGCGTTCCAGCATCCCGAACTGGTTGAACAGAAAGTTGGGGTGATAGCAGCTACAGTCGAAATGGCCATTCCAGGCGGACCCTTCCTGGTCGCCATGGGTCGGGCTGACCGAGCTGTCCATGTCCAGAACGATGTACTTCAGCCCGTTACGGTCATGGAACCGGTCGATCCATTGCCCGTTCAGGTCGGCCAGCGCGGCACGGTTCCCGGCCAGAGCCAGCGTCTCGGTCTCGAACCGTCCCATCTGCGATGCCGAGGCCGCTTGTGCATCGACCGCTCTGCCGCCGACAACTTGGCGCATGACCGGATCGCAGGCGAGACGGTTGGCGTCGTTGACATCCTCGTATCCGGCCAGCCGCCCAAAGACTGATTGCCGGAACAGGCCGTCGAGCCGATGGACCGTGTTCTTGCCAGAGCGAGTATCGCGCAGCGCCGCTGACGCCAAATCGGACAACCCGAGCGCGTCATCAAGCTCGCGCATCACCAGAAGGCCGCCGTCGGAACTGAGCTGCGTGCCGCGAAATTCCAGCCGCACGCGAGGGTCGAAATCCACCCGATCTGCCCGTTGCAAGCCCGCACCCTCTGGGTGATCCATGAAACGCGCCCCTCGCAGCCTTCAACACCATGTTTTATATAGGAAATATAATGGTCAGGACAGCGAAATCAGCGCCTTACTTGGGAAATGTGGGTTACTGTATAGGCTTTGGATACTGCCTCTGGATTGCGACCGTTCCAGCCATCTTCGGCAAGGCGGACCTTCTGAATTGCTGTCTCACGCGTAAAGGGCGGGAGAGGTTGGCGTTGTTCCATTCATTGATCCTTTCTGGGAATGTTTATGTAAATCTTGGCTGGCGGTCGCTTTCGACACTCATGGCGAGCACGCGGCTGATGTATGTCAGCGACTTGCCCGACTCTTCTTTCCATCCGTCAAAGGCGTTCTGTATGGCGCGCCGCTGTTTCGACGACGCTGGCAGAGTGTCAGCAACCCCTTCGAGTGACAGGCGTTTCAAGACATCAAACGACAAAACATAGGAATCTACACCGGCTTCGCGCAGGAAATACTGGGCGGTCTTGTCGCCCAGTCGATCACCATGCTTGCGCAGATAATCAAGAACGTCGGCGAAATCCTTGTGCTGCCACGCGGCGATGAAAGCGCCAAAGCTGGCATGTCTTTCTGTCTCGTCCAGAATGAACATCGCGTTGCGCTGAACGGATCGGATCCGCGCCCCGTTGCGCACGATGCGCGGATCTTTGAGCAGCATATCGAACCAGTCGTCATCCATTATTGCGCAAACGCTTGGGTCAAACCCTTTGAAAAGCTGCTTCGAATCCCGGCCATTTGTCGCGGATCACCTTACGGCTGAAGCCCGCGTTGAAGACGTGTCGTGTCATATCTGCGAGCCATCGATCGTCACTGCGTGCAAGCAGGTCTGTGATGGGTGCCGGGTGTTCAATGCGCGCCTCAACGGCCTCAAGACTGCCGTGTCTCTTCACAGCCATCGACAGAATTTCGCGGAAAGGTCTCATCAAGCCTACTTCAAGAATGTGGTTCCGGGGATGTCGAGAGTGGCCACTTCCGGTGTGCCGGGCGGTCTCCACTAGACTAGGGAAAGGCCTCAGTCTTTTCCAATAGAACGCAGGCATAGTTTCAATAGCTGCCCGTTCGTCGGCAAATCTCCGCAGCTTAGGTTCGGCGCATCGAGTGTGTCCCGTATCCACTGGGTTCCAGGACAATCGTTGTCACCCAGTCACGCACAAGGCGCCCATGTTGACTTGCCCTGATATGCGGGCGGTCACCCCAAGGGCCGACATTAGCCTCCGTCGTAAACGGCGGTTCTGTCCCGCGACTTGTAGGTTTAACACGTGACCCATATTGCGCCACCCACGAATAAGCGGCTTTTCTTTGAGCGACGGAGCCAGTTTTCTCACTATCGCGGCATTTTTCGCGTTGTGCGCGCGTGCAGCACGAAAATCCAATCCACAGGTTGGGCCCCAAGCCGCCTTGCGGCAGTGCCGAGAAGAAACGGTTCAACCTCGTCCCAATGTCAGCTCCCGCTGAAATCGCTCGGTCGCTTTGCACCCGCAGCGGATGGCTGGAATCCGCCCATCGCGACGAACTCATCACCTCAACCCCAGTCGCTCAGCCAACCCTTCAAACTCCGGTGCCTCCACGTAGAGCTTCTCGAACTCACGTCGTGCCTGGGCCTTGCGACCCACGCGTTCGTAGAGCTCCGCGCGGTCATGACGGATCTGGTGGAGGAGACGATCGGGGCGGTCCTTGCGGCGGCGGCCAGCGCGGGTCAGCACCTCGATGGCTGCGTCGGGCAGGCCACGGGCGGCGAGCGCTCGAGCCCGGTAGAGCAGAATGCCCGTGTCGATGGGCGTCTCGTTCTGGGTTGCGGCGGTCAAGGCGATCACCCTGTCCAGCAGGTCGTGATCTTGAGGTGTGTCGAGCCCGATCTGGACGAAGGACAAGAGCACCACGGGATCCTCCGGCGCGATGACCAGCAGCCTCTCGAGATGCTGCGCCGCGCCTTCGGCGTCCCCGCTCGCCTCGCACAGTTCCACCAGCGCAAGCCGTGTGCCGCGTTCGGTGGGGGAGATATGCGCATAAATGCCCTTGGCGATCGGCAGATTGCTTTGGGGCGAGAGATCATATTTCGTGAACAGCGCGCCGAGCCCGTCACCCGCCGCAAGCGCGCCTTCCAGATGCACGCGCGCCTGCGCAAATGCCTCCCGCTTCAAGCGGATCATGCCAGCCATCCAGGCGGCGTCGGGCAGTTCGCTTGCGGCTTCCAGCTGTGAGAGTGCTGCATTCTCATCACCGTCGTTCAGCGCACGCAGCCCGTCTATGAAGGCCTTTTCCTCGGGTGGGGTCACGAGCCTTCGGAAGAATCCGAGGGACAGCTTGTCCCGTGTTGGGGTGGCTGCACGCGCGCCCTTGCGGTCCTGAATGGTGTAGAAGAGGCCCGAGCCCGGCAGCCCGAGTGTGGCCCGGTTTCCCCGGGGGCTGACAGTGTATTTGGCACCGCGCGGTCCGAACGACAGAGAGGCCGTCGATTTCGAAAGGTTCAGCGTTACCCCGGGCGCAAGACGAATACGTTGCCAGAAACGCAGTGACACGGGGCGTAAATCCTTTCGGTAAATTGGCCGGAGACGAACCCTGATTGAACCGCATCGCGGCCGCACAGGCAACCGATGCGTGGGAGCCTTGGACGGGATCCAGGCCGAACATGCTCCAACAAAATCATCAATGTAACATCGGCACAGGATCAGGGGCGTCCAGTGCCAGCAGGAAGGGAGCTACTCGACAGCCTCGATGAACCGCCCGTATTCCTCGCTCACTTCCCTGGCCTCAATAAAGGCCCGCGCGCGCTCCTCGTCGATGCAGCGGAAATACTCCTGCACATCGGCGATGTAGGCCTCGAAATCCCCCCGGATCAGGTCCGCATAGGCGCGCATGTCTTCTCGGGACGCGGGCAGGAACGGCCGTTCCGGCGGGATGCAGGCATGGGCCGGACCACTCACCACAAGGACGGTGAACAGCAGCGCCAGGGGGATGTTGCACGCACAGGACATGTGCAGGGCAAAACTCCTTTGCCGCCTTTAAGATCACGACTTTGTCAGCTATCACCGTTATCGAAGCAAGGCAATCTGCGTCAAGTCGTTTTAATTGTCTTGCTATCGTTCATGTTGTCTTGTATCGCCCGCGGTGTTGCGACCCCGTGGGCCCGAGACTGCACCTCACGCAGAAAAAAGGACCCAGGGAAGGCCATGATAGAAGAAGCACCGAATGTGGTTACAGAAGACGGGCTGCGCGGACTCCTTGCCGAAGGCTATCTCATCGAGGTGGTCTGCAAGGAAGGCGCCGAGAAGCGCCACAACAGCTGGTACGGCGCCTGGGTCATCCGGGCGGTTGCCCCGGATGGGGGGGACGACAAGATGCTCGTCACGAGCCGCAGCGTCCTCAAGCTGCGCGATTTCAAGACCATCGTCGGCCTTGTCAGCTTCCTTGCCGACATGGGCTGCACGACCGCCAGCATCCCGCTTGTCGAGGGTGCCCGCGAGCGCCACGCAGCACCCGGACGCACGTCCGAGCCGCGGACCGGCCCGGTTCTGGTCAAGGACAACTGACCGCGCGTTTGCGCTCGTCGTTGCACTGGGTACAGGTGTTTGTTCCGCACCCTTGGCCCTTGCCGACGGTTTCATCTTCCAGGTCAGTCCCGATGGTCGACTGATCGACACAACTGATGCCACGAGCACCCTGCGCTCGTTCACCGGTGACGAAGACGCCCAGAATGGGCCCCTTACAGATCGCCTCTTTCTCTTTGCAGCACCGCAGTCCCATAGGGATGATGCTCCCCTGAGAGATGTGACAGCTGCCGCAGCGGTCGCCCCGCGTGCCGTCCGCGCCTCCCCCGAAATCCTCCACGCCATCGAGACCACGGCGCTGCGCTACGGCAGCCATGGCGCCCTGCGTCAGGCGGGTCTGTCAGTCAGCGATTGGGCGCTGTTCTACCGCGCCAATATCGAGGTCGAGAGCGCCTACAACCCCGGCGCCTTAAGCCCTGTCGGGGCTATCGGGCTCGGCCAGCTGATGCCCGACACCGCGCGCGATCTCGGCGTTGACCCTCATGACATCGCCCAAAACCTCGATGGCTCGGCGCGTTACCTGCTGATGATGCTCGAGCAGTTCGGCGATCCCGCGCTGGCGCTCGCGGCCTACAATGCCGGTCCCCATGCGGTCACCCGCCATGGCGGCATTCCCCCCTTTCGAGAAACCCAAGGCCATGTGGCCCGTGTGACAGCCGTGTTCCAGCGGCTGAGAGGAGACCTTTCGTGACGTCCAAGAATCTTCAAAGCGTGCTCCGCACGCGGGCCCTTGTCGCGCTCGGCGCAACCGCCCTCATCGTGCTGGCTGGCCCGGCGCTGGCCCAAAGCATTGACCTGTCACCCGTGCAGACGCTTCTGCAGGGCATCGTCGATGCGATCACCGGCCCCTTGGGCATCGTGATCGGGACACTGGCGCTGATCGGTGTGTTCCTCTCCTGGCTCTTCGGCATCCTCGACTTCCGCCAGGCGCTCTGGGTCGTGGTCGCAATCGCGGGCATCGCCGCAGCGCCCACCATCGTCGCCGCCATCTGGACGACCTGAGCAAAACTGATGTCTGACCAGTCCCGCGTGTTCATTGGCCTTCTCAGGCCGCCCAAGCTGATGGGCTTGCCGATCATGTACGCAATGGTCTGGCTCTTCGGCTCGACGCTCCTGTTCCTCTGGGTGCAGAGCTGGGTGGTGGCCGTCTTCGCGGGGCTGGCTTGGCCGGCGCTTTGGAAAGCCGCGGACTGGGATCCGAACTTCCTCGACGTCCTGGTGATCACCTTGCAGGAAACCCCACCCACGGCGAACCGCAAGCTCCACGGGGGCGACAGCTATGCCCCGTGATGGACTTGGCCGTGACGTGGCCGACGCCCTCGACCCGCTGACCGCGCTGCCGGCATGGGTCAAGGGCGAGAAGCGGCTCTCGTCGATGCTGCCCTATGTGAGCCTTGTCACCGACCGGACGATCCGGACGCGCGGTAACGAACTGATGCAATGCATCCGGCTCGAAGGGGTGAACAGCACCACGAGCGAGGACGCCCATCTCGACCGGATCGGCGGGCTTCTTGCCGGGATCGTCGCGCAGGTAGGGACGGAGTTTTCCTTCTACCTGCACAAGGTCTCGAAAGCGGTCGACGTGACCCTGCCGTCCATCCCGGGCGAGGGGTTCGCCGCCGCCGTGGACCAGCGCTGGCGCGCGCATCTGGGTCAATCCGGCCTGCGCGACAAGACGCTGACCCTGACGGTCCTGAAGCGCCCCGAGGCGGGGAGCCGTTTGCCCTTCGGTCTGGGGGCGTCGCGTGCGCGACATGCAGCGGACACAACCCGCCGCTTGCGCAAGCTCGACGAGGTCGTCGGGTTTCTCCTGTCGTCCTTCGACGAGCTGAAGCCGCGCCTGCTGGCCGCCAGCAGCGGCGAACTTCTGGGCTTCCTCGGCTCGCTCAACACCGGAGAAGAGCACCCGCTCTTCCCGCGGTCGCGTTTGGGCGTGATCGCCGAGGACGTGGCCAATACCCGGGTGACTTTTCGCGGCACGACCATCGCGCTTTCCGACGGTGCCGTAGGCGACAAGCTCGGCGCGATCTTCGCGGTGAAGAACTACCCCGCCAAGACCGACAGCCTGATGCTCGACGAGCTGAACCTGCCCGTCGACATGGTGGTCACGCACTCTTTCGTGCCGATCAACGCCAACATCATGGCGGGACGCATCAAGCGGCAGTTGCGCCTGATGCAGGCGGCCAACGACGGGGCCGTCAGCCTCGCTCAGGAGTTGGAACTCGCCCAGGACGATCTGGAATCCAAACGCCTGATCTTCGGCGAGCACCACATGACGGTGGCCGTCTATGCGCGCAGCCAAGCCGCACTTGACGATATCGCAGCCGAAATCCGCAACATCTCTGCCACCTCCGGCATCAACCTGATCTCGGAGGCCTTCGGGGCGCGGGCGCATTTCATGGCGCAACATCCCGGCAATACCGGGGCGCGAAGCCGCAAGGCAGCGATCACGAACCACAACTTCGCCGATCTCGCCACCTTTCACCGCACACCGCTTGGCAAGACTGGTAGGGAAGTGCCGTGGGGCGTGCCGATCACACTCTTCCCGACGCCCGAGCGCAGCGGCTTTCGCTTCAACTTCCACGAACAGGGCGCACCGGATCGCGAGCCTACCGGTGGCCACACCCTGATCCTAGGGCGCCCCGGCTCGGGCAAATCCGTGCTGGCGGCTTTCCTGATGACCATGGCACGGCGAGCAGGTGCGCGGGTCTTCGTCTTCGACTATCGCGCCGGCATGGAAATGGCCGTCCGCGCGCTAGGCGGCAGCTATTCGACCGTGCGGGCCGGCCGCCCCACGGGGCTCAATCCCCTGCAGACCGAAATCGACGCCCGCGGTCAGGCTTGGCTTGCCGATTGGCTCGCAAGCCTCCTCGAGCGCCGCGACCGGCCGCTGACCCCGGTGCAGACCAACCGCCTGCAGGAGGTCGTGCGCCAGAACGCCAGTGCGGGGAACGCGGGGCTGCGCAACTGGTCCGACTTCGCCTCACTCCTCGTCTCGACCGACGACGAGGGCGATCTCTTCGAGCGGATGCAGGAATGGACGGCCGATGGCCGCTACGGCTGGATCTTTGGGGCGAACACGGTCGATACGTTCCAGATCGGGGGCCGCACCGACGCGGACGTCGCGGGCTTTGATCTGACCGGCATCCTCGATTCCGAGAGCGAGCGGGAACGCATGGCGGTCCTCTCCTATCTCTTCCGCCGGGTCGAACGGGTGATCGAGGACCGCAAGCCCACGATCATCGTCATCGACGAAGCCTGGAAGGCGCTGGACAACGCGTATTTCGCGGAGCGGCTCTCGAACTGGCTGGTGACGGCGCGCAAGCAGAACGCGGTCGTCGTGATGATGACTCAATATGCCAGCCAGCTCGAGCGGACCCGGACCGGCAAGACCATCGTGGAAGCCGTGCCAACGCAGGTGCTCCTGCCCAACATCCGCGCCTCAGCCGCAGACTACGCGATGCTGGGCCTCAGCGACAAAGAACTCGACGTGCTTCTGGGCGTCGGCTCCGTCTCGCGGCTTGCGCTCGTGCGCGATGACCGGGGCGCGATGGTGATCGACGCCGATCTCAGCGCGCTCGGCCCCCTCGTGACCATCCTTGGCGGCATGGAGAAGGGCGAGGCCCTTGTCGGCCCGGATTACCGTGACCGCCCTGATTTCTGGAGAGTGACATGACCCGTTCCATAATCCGCAACGTTGTGCTGCTTGGCCTCGGCCTGACCCTGACAGCATGCGCGCAGCATAATCCCGCGCAGGCCAACTGCTTCAACTTTCGCGATGCACCCGCAAGAGGTGCCACTGCCACGACCACGATCTCGACCATGGGAACGGAAGTCACGCGGCGCGACACGACCTGCGATTTCGTGATGCTGGGGGCGGGCGGCTGAGCCAATGCGGACTTGGCTTCCCCTCTCGATGGTCAGCCTGGCGCTGGCTGGTCCCGCTGCGGGGCCAGCCAACGCCCAAGGCGTGCCGACTTTCGACCTGCGCCTCTTCGCAGAGCGGCAGGCAATCCTCGGGCAGACCGATCAGGATCTGGCGCTGCAGCAGGACCGGCTGACCCGCGAGGAGGAGCTGGCCGAGATCGAACGCGAGCAACTCGCCTCCCTCGAAGGATTGGTGGATGCCATGTCCCTCGGCTCCGGCGATGTCGCAGGCACCGTGGCCGGGCTCGAGGCGGGGCAGGGGGCTGTTGGCGACGTCGAAAGCGCAGCCGCCAGCCTCTACGCGCCCGAGGACAACAATCCGGCTGCAGCCCGGATGTTTGGCGATGCCCGGGAAGGGATCGAGGAGCTGATTATCCGCGCCGCGCGCGACACGCATAGCCTGCCAGGCGTAAGCCGCGCAGGGCTGTCACTGGTCCAGTGGCGCTGCCTTTTGCAGGCCCTGATCTGGCAGGAAAGCCGCTTCCAGATCGGGGCACGCTCCCCCGTTGGGGCTTTCGGGCTGACGCAGATCATGCCCGCTACCGCTAGCGATCTTGGCATCAACCCGGCCTACTACGACGACCCGTACCTGCAGGTCACAGGCGGTGCGCGTTACCTCGCGCAGATGCTGAACATGTTCGATGGCAACATCATCCATGCGCTGGCCGCTTACAACGCAGGCCCTGGCAACGTGCAGGACTACGGCGGCGTCCCGCCCTTTGCAGAGACCCAGCACTACGTGGTGGTGATACCGCAGCAGTACAACAGCTACCTCGCCGCCGTGGGCGGGATCGATGCGCTCGGCACGATCGATCCGGTCCTTCTGGCGAATGCGAGCTTCAGCCTCTCGGCTCATGGCGCAGGCGTCTATGGCGACTATTCGCTGGTCTCGGTCCAGGCCGCAGCCCTGCGGGTTCAGGACATCATCCGCCGCATCGGCGAGACTGAAGACCTGCACGAGGCCATCGCGCTCAATACCTATGCGCGCGCCGAACTTGCCCGGCTCGTCGCGATCCGCACCCGGATCAAGGCCGCCCAGACCCAGCCGCTGAGCGAGGAGCAACTCGCCATGGCCGCGGCCCAAGCCGCCGAGCGGCAGTTCATGGATTTCACCTTGGAGAGTTTGCGATGATCAAGCGCATGTCCCGTTCCCTTGCCACCGGTGCCGCGACACTTGCGCTTGGCCTCGCTTTTGCAGGTCCCGTCGCGTCACAGGGCGTGCCCACGGTCGATACCCAGAACATCGCCCAGGAAATCCGCCAGCTTCAGCAGATGCTGCAAGATTTCGGGATCCAGACCGATCTTCTGGACAATGCGCTGGCACAGCTCGACCTCCTGCAGCAGCAGTTCGATCAGCTCGAGGAGATGTATGCCTCGCTGACCGGGCCGCGTAGCATTCTGGGTCTCGCCATGGGCGGCGACCTCGACGGCCTCTTGCAGGCCAACTTCGAAGATATCCCTGGTCTGATCCGGGGCATCCAGGCGGGCGACTGGTCGAGCCTGATCGGCCCCAACGCGGGGCCTCTGCGCACGCAGATGAAACAGGCGCTTGCCAGTGCTGGCTTCGACGAGGACTCGCTGCGCGAGATCGCCACTAGCGGCAATCCTGGGGCCGAAGGTGTCGCCACCCGCGCCACGACCGGTGCTGTGATGTCGGCGGCCGCCCAGAACAGCCATTCCGAGGCGGCCCAGTCACTCGAACGCGTCGAACAGCTTGTCGCGATGATCCCCGACATGGAGGACCTGAAGGCATCGATGGACCACAACACCCGCGTCACCGCGGAACTGGCCATCGCCATGACTCGGATGTGGGAACTTGAAGCCATCCAGACCCTCGGCGCAGGGAACGCCGGGGTGGTGGATGCCGCCACCGTCGCCGAAGAGCGCCGCTATATGGACTTCACCCTGCCGAGCCTCGCGCCATGAGCAAGGCTCCAGATATGACGGCTGGCATGAGCGCGCGCGAACTGGTCGAAGAGGAGCTGATCCACGGCGCACTGCGCCGGGAGCAGCTCTGGCGGATGATCGGCCTTGGCGGGGCAGGCTTCGGCGTTTTCGGCTGCCTTGCGGCCGCTGCTGTCGCCCTGATGGTCGAGACGCCCCCACCGGTCGTCGTGCCCTATGATCCCGCCACGGGTCTGGCCCTGCCGAATGCAACGGTTGAGACGGTATCGCTTGCCGAGCGCCCGGCCATCATCGAGGCGCAGATCTATCGCTACATTCTGGATCGCGAGGCGTACAACCAGCTCGACAACGATCTACGCGTGCGCCGTGTGTTGGCGCAATCCAGCGGTGCTGCCGAGGCCAGCATGCGCGCCATGTGGACCTCGGGGCAGGAGAGCTACCCGCCGACCCGCTACGGCCCAGCCGCAGAGATGGCCGTCGAGATCGCCTCGATCACGCTCATCGGCGAGAACCGCGCGCAGGTGCGCCTCAGAAAGCGCCTGACGAGCCCGCAAGGGGCGCAGGACGGGTCGTTCACTGCAACACTGATGTTTGCCTTCCAACCCGAACGGACCCGCACGATCGACGACGTCTGGCAAAACCCCTTCGGCTTCACCGTCACCCAATATGCCATCCGATCGGACCGTTCCGAATGACCTCTGTTTTCGTCCGTACTTCCATGCACGCCCTGCTGGTCGCAAGTGCCCTGGCGCTCACTTCACTCCCAGCCTCGGCCGAGACCACGCCGCGCGCTGGCCCCCATGACAACCGCGTCCGGATCGCGAGCTGGACCGAGGGGGAGGTCTACCGGATCGTCACCACCCTGACCCGGGTCACCACCGTCGAATTCGGCGAGGGCGAGACTATCCGCTCGATCATCGCGGGCGACACGGTGGGCTTCCAGTTCGACGGCGTGCCGGGCGGACGCGCCTTCGCGATCAAGCCCGCCGCCTCGGGTGTGGCCACCAACATCACGGTCTACACGAACCGCCGTTCCTACTATTTCCACGTCGTCGAGGCGCGGGAGACCCCGCATTACGTGGTTCAGTTCCGCTACCCCGAGAGCCGCGCACAACCGGCCCGCGCGGTTGCCGCTGATGCGCCGAATGCAAACTACGCCGTCAGCGCCCAAGAGGAGTTCACACCGACGGCCGTCTGGGATGACGGCACCTTCACCTATTTCCGCTTCGCGCGAAACGCGCCGGTCCCGGCGATCTTCCGCTATGCCAATGGCGGCGAGCGGGCGGTGAACAGCACGGCACTCGAGGATGGTGTCATCCGCGTCTCGGGCGTCAATCGCCAATGGGTCCTGCGCCTCGGCGAAGACGAGGTCTGTGTTCAGGATATGGGTGGGCCCACATCATGAGCCAGGATACCGAAGACCTCGTCGCGCGCCTCGCGGCGCTTGAAGCAACGGGCGACAAGAAGCGCGGTGCCGCACGGCCCTCCCCGCTGGCCGCCATCCTCGGTGTGGCCGGGATCGTGGCCGTGGGCGGCTTGGCCTGGGCGGCCCTGCAGCCATCGCCAGAAGCGCCCCTGCCGACCGCCGCCCCCGAAGAGTTCCAGACGACAGGATCGGGCTTCGGTGACCTCGCGCCCATGCCCGTGGTAGAGTCTGCACCGGCGCCGGCCGAGACCGGCCCCTCCGCGTCAGAACTGGCGCTGATGGAAAGCCTCGCCACGCTGCGCGCGGAACTCGAAGACCTGCGCGCGCGGCCCGTCGAGGCATCGGACAGCGGCGCGGAGCAGGCCATCGCCGATCTTACGGCGCAGATCGCGGCGCTGCAGGAGGCCTCGACCGAGGCGCAGCGAGCACTCGAACGGCAATTGACCGAACGCGATCGCGAGCTTGACCAGCTGCGCATGGACCTCGAGGTCGCGCGGCTGACACCGCCTGCGCCGACGGACCTCGGACCGAACGAGGAGGATTTGCGTCTGGCGGAACTTGAACGCCGCCGGATCGCGGAGGCCGAGGCGCGGGCCGAACGCATCGCCTCGCCCATGATCGCGTTTTCCGGGATCGGGGCAGGGACCGACCGGGAGAACAGCATCGAGGCCGCGCGCCTGAATGAGGACGAAGCCTTCGTGCGCGCAGGCGCAAGGCCCGCCCCGGTGACGCGGGCCGAGGTGATCGTGAACCCTGGCAACACCGTCGTGCAAGGCACGATGATCCAGGCCGTGACCGAGACGGCACTGGACAGCACGCTGCCTGGTGCAATCCGCGCCATCGTCTCCGAGGACGTTCATTCCTTCGACGGTACGCGCGTCCTGATCCCGCGCGGCGCGCGCCTTGTGGGGCGCTATCGCTCCGATG
Source organism: Pararhodobacter sp. (assembly GCF_034676545.1). Classification (NCBI taxonomy): domain Bacteria; kingdom Pseudomonadati; phylum Pseudomonadota; class Alphaproteobacteria; order Rhodobacterales; family Paracoccaceae; genus Pararhodobacter; species Pararhodobacter sp. The sequence continues at coordinate 140,513 of NZ_JAUCBZ010000011.1, read as the reverse complement.
TGGCGCTCGCGCAGTCGCGGGTGATGGTGGCCTGGGACCGCATCATCCTGCCCGACAACCAGACCGTGGAAATCAGCGCTTTTGGCGGAGACGAGCTCGGCCGCACCGGTACCACCGGGTTTGTTGACACCCGTTTTGCGCAGCGCTTCGGCTCCGCCGCGCTGATCTCGCTGATCGGGGCCTTGCCCGCAGCCGCCGCCGGACAAATCGAGGATGAGGCTGCCGCCGACATCGCGAGCGACGTCGGCACGGACCTGCGCGACAGTACCCAAAGCGTCATGCAGGACTATCTGGCGATCCGGCCCGTGATCCATGTCGACCAGGGCACCCGGATCACAGTCATGGTCGACCGCGATCTGGAGATTTTCTGACATGGCAGCGAGCTATCTCGAAGCCTCGCTCGACCGGCTTGGCGCGCCCGTGCAGCGCGACGACACGATCGAGATCTGCATCAACCCCGACGGCCACGTCTGGGGCGAATTCCAGGGCGATCATTTCATGCGCGGCCTCGGTACGCCGCTGACCCAGACCGAGATCAAGGACCTCGGCAATCAGATCGCCTCGGCCGCCTCGACCACGCTCAGCACCAAGAAACCCATCGTCTCGGTCTCGATCCTCTACCGGGCTCGTCCGATCCGGGCGCAGGTGATCCAGCCTCCTGCCGTCGAGGGCGGCTTCTCCATCTCGCTACGGTTCTTCTCCTCCCTGCCACTGGAGGCCATCAAGCTTGGCTTCCTCTATGGCAAGGAGCGCAGCCTCGAAGGTCTGCGCCGCGAACGGAACGCTGCGCTCCGCGATGTGGTGGCCTCCGGCGACATCGATGCCGCCCTGCGCTTCTGCGTCGAGAACAAGCTCAACATGATCGTTTCAGGCGGCACCTCGACCGGCAAGACAGTCGCGGCGCGCAAGATCCTTTCGCTGATCCCACCCGAGGAGCGGATCATCACCATTGAGGAGGCGGCGGAACTGCGCCCTGAACAGCCGAATGCCGTGACGCTGATTGCGGACCGGGACACGGATGCCCGCAGCGCCGATGTGCTTCTGGCCTCGACCTTACGCATGCGGCCTGATCGGATCGTGCTGGGTGAGGTTCGGGGGCGGGAGGCCATGACCTTCCTCGAGGCGATCAACACCGGCCATGGCGGTTCGCTCACCACCCTGCATGCCGAGACCCCGCAACTGGCCGTCCGCCGCCTCGCCATCGCGGCCCTGAAAACCGATGTGCCGATGACCTATGCCGACATGGTCGACTACATCGAGGGCTCCATCGACGTGATCATCCAGGCGGGCCGCCACGACGGCGCCCGCGGCATCACCGAGTTCTTCCTGCCCGGGCAGGCAAGACATCCAGACCAGAACAAGGGTCCGACCGAGGGCACGAAGCGCCCCACGGTCGCGGCCAAATGAACCGAAAGGAAATCCCCATGCGCAAGATCACCCTCGCCGCAGCTGTCACCCTGCTGGCCGCGCCGCTCGCGGCGCAGACCTCGCCTCAGGTCACGAATGATCTCACCGTGACCATCGCGCCCCAGCAATACCGGATCTGCAACGACCGGCCCGCACGGCCGACCTGGATGGACGAGGTTCACCCGCGCGAGGCCTACGAGGCGCTGACGTTGATGCGGCTCTATGAGTTGCGGTCCTGGGAGGCGATCAAGGAAACTGGCGACTGCGGCTGTGATGTCCGCTTCCCGTCATGGGATGCGGCCTCCGCCGAGTACGAGGAACGGTTCGCGACAAGCACTCAGGCGGAGCATACTCAAGCTCGGCTGGCCATTCGGAACGAGCAGAACCAGATTGCCCGCGACGTCCAGGATATCTGCGAAACGCAAGGCAACTGGTAATGAGCATCGTCAGCTGGATGGTCGGAACGGCCGACGGCTTCCTTGCCGATGCGGCAGAGTCCCAGTTCGGGGCTGTGGCCAGCAATACCGGCACGATCGTCCTGCTGATGGTCACGCTCTCGCTGATCGGCGTCTGTATCAACATGGCCTTCCAGTTCCGCAGCATGGATGGGGCCAGCTTCTTCTGGTACCTGATCAAGCTGACGCTTATAGGTCTCTTTGCCTTCAACTGGGCCAACTTCAACGCGGTCGCCAATGCCGTGATCGGCGGGCTCGACTACGTCGCCGGGGCCCTGATCTCTTCGGTCGGTGGCGGCGGGGCAGGGGCCACGTACTTTGCCGCCGAGTTCGATGATCTCATCACGGAGTTCAGCCAGTACCTGAACGCGATCGGCAACAACCTGAACTGGATGACTGGCGCGATACTCGGCGGCATCGGTCTGGTGCTCCTGAGCCTCCTTGGCTTCATGACCGGCATCGTCCTCATCTTCGCCAAGATGATGCTGACACTGATGCTCGGTCTTGCGCCGATCATGATCGCCCTGTCGCTCTTCGATGCGACCAAGGATTTCTTCCACAGATGGGTCTCGACGACGATCAGCTACGCCTTCTACCCCATCGTCATCGCCGCCATGTTCTCGACCGTCGTCGGCATGGCGAATTCGCTCTTGGCCCAGCTCGGCGACCCGAACTCGGCCACCAACATCGGCTCGCTGGTGCCGTTCTTCGTGATGGTGTTCCTGGCCAAGGGCTTCGTCGCAGCAACGCCGCTGATCGTGCGGGGGATCTCGGGGAACCTGATGGTGGCTGCAGCACCTGCAATCGTCAGCGGGTCAGCAGGGGTGTTGCGGGGGCTAATGAACACCTCTGGTGTGCAGGGCCGGGCGAGGATCGGCGCACTGACGACGGGTGAGGCGATCGGGCGGGGTGCGGTGCAGACGCCTGGCGCCGTGCGGAGCGCCGCGGCAACCGCAAGCGCGCAGGTGGTACGGATGGCCGAGAGGGCGAAGCGGCTGGGGGGGTGAGGTCATACAGTTCTTTCACGATGAACAAGGTTTTTTGGTCGTTCAATCATCATGTTGAGTGATGCGGCCACGCACCGTTGAAGAAGGACGAAAAGAACACACCATGAACAATCCGGGGGCTTACCCCGGATTGCTTTGGGCATAATTCCCGGATAATGTGGTGCCATGCGTTACACTCAGAGCCAGATCCGTGAACTCCTGTCCATTTCTGTGGACGCCTTTCGAACGTGGCGGGAAGCCATCCCGGCGTTGGCTGCGCACAGAGGTCATGCGCCGAGCTTCACACCCGGTGAAGTCGTTTGTTTGGCGATCATGGCTGAGTTGATCAGGGATTTCGGTATGCGTGTGGGAACAGCGAGCGACCGTTTCGATCAACTCTTCACGGAATGCCGAGGAAAGTCTTGGCTCTCGCTTGAAGACTGTGTGTGCTTGATTGATGCCGATAGCTTCTCCTTAGTCAACGTAAGTTCTGTCCAAGGCCGCCTATGGGACGTGTCAACAATCTGTGTTCCATGTGCACCCATCATTGCGCGTCTGCGCGTGACGCTTACGGCAACTGAAGTCGATCAAGTCCAAGGCAATCTGAAGTTTCCGCCGACTTCATTGCCCATGAGGCCGGAACGCAGCGGTAAACGAGCATGACAGATATCGTGCGATCCACGTTGGCACCGGAGTGGAAGGATCGTTTGGGGCTGACACGCCGACGCGCACCCGAACTCTACGAGTCAGCCGAGAGCGTCAGCGACGTGCCGCATGCGGCGGCCATCCGCGCCGCCCTGACCGAAATGGGCGTATCTGCAGTTTTCTGCGTCCAAGGTGTCCCAACTGTCGCGATCCTCGAAGCCGATCAATACGACCGTGCGAGGATAATCGACCTTCACGGCGCACTGTGGAATCAGGGACTGGCGAGCCTCTTGTTGGTCATTGCCGAGAATAAGCTCAGAGCGTTTTCGCTCGCCCGTACTCCGTTGAGCGATCCCGGTGATGCCTTCGAGACGCGCTGTCTTGTCGACAGTCTGAGCTTGACCACAGAAACACTTAGATTTCAAAATCTCATCTACGGTGCAGAGTCTGGGCGTCTCTGGAAGGACTTCTGCGAGTTTTTCCCGCAAAAAGAACGCATCGATCAGGTCTTGCTCGACAATCTGAATGAGTCCCACAATCTCCTGCAGAAAGCAGCGCTTGCCCCCGACGCAGCACAAGCGCTGCTCATACAGGCGATGTTTATCGCCTATCTTGAAGACCGGGACATCGTAACGCCTGCCTATTTTGGAGCCGTCTCTGCCAATAGAGTCGAGAGTTTTTCGGCGCTGTTGGAAAGCGGCGACGTCGATCTCTTCCGGTCTTTCTTTCGAACGCTCCATGCGGATTTCAACGGCGATCTGTTCGTCGCGCCATGCTCTTTTGAGCCCAAGGACGAGGCACCAGAAGTCACGTCCGACCATTTAAAAATTCTGGCTGTCTTCCGATCAGGCCGCGAAGAGATAGCGAATTCCGGCCAGCAGCGGTTCTGGGGCTATGATTTCCGCTATATCCCGATAGAACTGGTCAGCGCCGTCTATGATCGATTTCTAGGTGAGCGCGAGGCCGAACGCCGCGCCAACGGCGCGTTCTACACACCCATGTTCCTTGCCGACACCGTCATTTCCCAAGTCTGGGAGATGTTGCCGGATTCAACTAGGACGACCGGGAACTTCCTTGACCCTGCCTGCGGGTCTGGCGTGTTCCTCGTTCGCTCGTTTCAGAGGATGTGTGAGAATTGGCGGGCTAAACACAAAACGCAGACGATTTCATGGAAGACTTTGCTATCGCTGCTGAGCCAAATCCATGGCTGGGATTTGAACAGCGGCGCAGTTCGGGTCGCTGTATTCTCGCTCTACGTTGCCCTCCTCGAGGAGGTGTCGCCACGCGACATCCGAAAACTCATCACCCGCGGAAAGCTCCTCCCGGAACTCTGGGGCAAGACACTTGTTTGCCGTGACTTTTTTGAAGTGTCGCCGGACAGCGACCGGTACGAGGTCATCATCGGCAATCCACCGTGGACTAGTCGGCGCGGTCAGGCACGTTCGTCCGTGAAGTGGACCAAGAAAGCAGGGTACCCGATGCCGGGTGGCGAGGACGCTTGGGCATTCAGTTGGAAAGCCCTCTCGCATCTTGCCGACGGTGGACTGGTTGCGTTCCTCCTGCCGGCGATGGGGTTTTTGCACAACCATGCAAAAAACACTGTTGAAGCACGTGATGCATTTTTCCGGAAATCCCAAGTCCGTCGCGTCGTCAACTTTGCCGACCTTCGCTTTCAGCTTTTCGAGAAAGCCCATCGCCCTACGGCTCTGATCATCTATGGCAGCGCGAATGCGGGTGATTTCCCGTATCGCTTCGACTACTGGGCGCCGAAGGCAGACCTCAACCTGCGCATCAAGCGTGTCATCACTCTGAGCAGCGCAGACAAGGCCTCGCTCGGGGTAGGTGCGGTGCTCGACAATCCGCTGATCTTCAAGCAGCGCCTTTGGATGCGCGAACCGGACGCCAAGCTTTTCGGCTATCTCTCACGGCTTCCCAAGCTAGAGGCCTTCATCAATGATTTTGGTAGCCTAAGCCGTCGGCGCGAAGAGCCGGGCGATCGCTGGGTGATCGGGCAAGGCTATCAACCTTTCAATGACGACAGCGATAGCGATGCGCCGCCACTAGAAAGCGCGTATGTGGGCCGACTGCCGGACCTACCCATCGCGGCCTACTCGCGCCTAGCTCAGACAGTGGAAGGCTTGATTCCGGCCGCATCGTCGACGGTTCGCCGTCGCGGATTCGAGGCCGGGTTCAATGGCCCGCGGATCCTTATCCCGCGTGGGGTCGAGACATCGCAGAACCGTCTTCGCGCCGCCTATTGTGATCAGCCTCTGTCCTTCCAGCATATCTTTCAGGCGATCGTGGTGCCGGAGGGCGAGAGCGACCGTGCCAAGCTCCTGACCGCGATACTCAATAGTCGCATCGCGGTTTGGTACGCTTTTCATGGCACTGCATCATTCGGGTCAGATCGACCCGAGGTTCAGCAGGCCGACCTACTCCGCTTGCCATTCCCATCACCTGACGATGTCCCAGATCAAGCCGGAGCAGCCCGAGCGGCGTTGGAGCTGATCGCAATCGTGGACGATGCACGAAAACGTTCCAACGAGCCGTTTTCAGTTCAGGTCGATGACATCGAGATCCTTCGGACGATCGACCGGCTTGCATACCAATATTTTTGCTTGTCTCCTGATGAAATCGTGCTGATTGACGATACCGTCGAGGCGATCCTTCCTGCGCTTCAGCCCCATGAAGGCCACTTCCCGAAGCTCTGGGGCGCGCCTGACGAACTGCAACGCGCTCAATATGCGAACACATTGTCGGCGAGCCTCGCGGAATGGTTCAAAGGCAAGAAGATCGATGCGCGCCTTGTCGCGCGCGGCGCTGACCTCGCGATCCTACGCCTGCACCTGGGCGGTCATGAAGATTATGCCGAAGACGCGGCAGGCGAGCTCAGCGACGTGCTAGAGCAACTTGCCGCCCACATTCACAGACCCCTCAACGGCAATTTCCAGCTCATGCCAGAACTGCGCGTTTTCGTCGGGAACTGCCTCTACCTCATAAAGCCTATGCAGATGCGCTTCTGGCTACGCTCCACGGCGCTCGCCGACGCCGATGGAATAGCGCTCGACCTTCAGCAAGCCGCCGCCGCGCCCCAGCAGCGGGGCGCGGATTGATGTTGATCGGTGATGTGCAGGGATGGGTCGACAATTTCGTTTCGTTTGACGATCGCTTCATGGAGAGGATCGTGGCGGTGTGGCCAGAGTGCATGGCTGTTCTTCCTGAACAACCAGGGGAAGATGACATCACCATCAACCTCGTCGACCGACTCGCCAAGGACATCGTAGTGCGTCGGCTATGCCATTGGGTTGAGTATCAGTTCGAGCCGTTCGGCCTAGCGGCTGACGGGTCGAAATACAGCAAGGGTATCATCGACATCGCCGTGCTCTTCGACTGGGATCGGGAGCGATACTTGGCCTATGAGTGCAAGCGGCTCAACGTGATCAATGGCGGAAACCGCAGTTCCTTGGCTACTGTGTACGTCACGCAGGGCATGATGCGTTTTCTCACCGAACAGTACGCCGAGCAACTACCTGTAGGGTGCATGGTGGGTTATGTGATCGACGGCGACGTACACTTCGCACTTTCGCGTATTGCAGACGCAATCAGCGGCCATCGCCCTCTTGAACTCGCTGAGGGGCCTACACCCCTTGCCGCCATCCAAACGATAGAACGTTTCCGCACAGTGCACACCCGCCCATCTGGGTCGAAAATCGAACTTCGACACGCGCTGCTTTCGAAGATATCAGCGGCGGCGGAAAAATGCTAACGGGGTTAGCTGCAAGCAACTCGAACTACAGCTTGCCGGAGTGCTGCGCGGCTGCTTGCCGAACGCACTACCAGTTGGTTTGGGTTGATCACGCGAACTCCGCGATGATCGCCCGCGTCGTCTGAACCGCTGCAGCCAGCTCGGTCCTGTCAGCCCCATTTAGCCCCAGCCCTCCCAGATCGAGCGACAGTTGACCTGACCCACCGCCACCAGCCGCAGCTCGTGCTGCACGGCCGCGCGCCCGACCGGATAGCGCCGGCTGCGGATTTTGCGTCTCCATTGCAGGTGTCTTAATCGTATTCGACGAAAATGCAGTCCCAGACCCCTGCACCCCTGCAGCCGCCCGCACCGCCTGCAGCTCCTGCTTCAGCTTCTCGACCGTCTCCCGCGTCTCGGTCATCTGCCGATCCCGCCGAACCCCGTCCTCATCGGGGTACGGGAAACTCCCCGCCTGGCCGACATGAAGCACCTTCAGCGCCGGGTCCTCGAAATACTTGATCCGCCGCGCCCGGATCGGCATCTGCGCATCGATCACGAGGATGACCTCGTCCAGGTCCATGCGGCGAGCCTGGTCTTCCGTCAGGAGCGGCGTGTCTTCGGTCCGCTCAGATACACTGCGCCCCTCGAACGGGTTTCGTCCGACGGCGCGGGACCGCGTCACCACGCGCTTGGTGGTCTTGCCCACGGCCTGGCTCAGCTCCTCGATGGTCTTCTGCTCGGATGGGGTAAGGTAGAGTTTCACGCCCGCGCCGCCCTGCAGCGACCGGCGGGTGTTCTCGCCATAGATCTCGTCCAGCGCCGGGATGGTCTGGGTGACGATGGCAAGGTTGCCGCCGAAAGAGCGCAGCGTTTTGATGCTCTCGGCGACGATCGGCATCTTCCCGAGCCGGTCGAATTCGTCGAGCATGATCATGACCGGCCAAGGTTCGTCGTCCCCAGGCTCCTGCGCCTGCAGGGAGGCGATCAGGTCGGAGAAGAACAGCCTGATCAGCGGGGCCAACGGGGGGATCATCTCGGACTCGACCACGAGATAGATCGCGTGGGGGCGGCGCCGGATGTCCCGGAAGGAGAAGTCCGAGGTTGCGGTGGCCGCGTCGATGGCGCGGTTGTCCCAAGTGTCGAGACCCGACGTCATCAGCAGAGAAAGGTAGGAGGTCAGGGTATCATTGTTGGTCGAGGCCATACGTTCGAAGATCAGTTTGGCCGAGGTGTTCTTCACCTCATGCGCGCGCTTGAGATATTCCTTCTGTTTGTCGCCGCCGGAGGCGGTGATCCGATAGATCTCACCGATGGTCGGCACGCCGCGCTCGAAAGCCAGAAGGCCGGCCGCCACGAAGAGGTCGATGCCGCCTGCCAGAAGCCCGCTCAGTTTTTCATTGTCGGTCTGCAGGAAGAGCTTGGCGGTGAGCTTCAGCTCCATCTGCTGCCGGTCGGGATTGGTCATGGCCGCGATGCGCGCCAGAGGATTGTAGCGATGCGTCGGCCGGTCCCAGTCGGTCGGCGCGAAGCGGAATACCTTGTCGCCCATGCTGGCGCGGAAGCGCGAGGTCTCGCGAAAGTTCTCGCCTTTTACGTCGAGCACCACGGCCGAGCCCTTGTAGGTGAGCAGGTTCGGGATCACGAAGCCCACCCCCTTGCCCCGACCCGTCGGTGCCACGATCAGCGCATGCGGGAAGGTCTTCGACACAAGAAACGGGCGTTTCGATTTCGGGGGGCCGAGCTTGCCCAGAAGGAAGCCGCCACCCGGCTTGGCGAAGAAACCATTCCTCTTCATCTCGCCCCGGGTCTGCCAATGTGTCGTGCCGAAGCGCGTCAGGGCATCGCCGAGAAGCGTGACACTCAACATGAGCGCGGCAACGCCGAAGCCTGCGAGGATCAGGTTCACCCAGAGGAAGTCCCGCGGGGCGCTGGCTCCGAGGGCGCGGTATTCCCGCGCGAGCAGGGTGACGTCGAAAGCTTGCGTCGACAGCCCATAGCGGATGGTCAGGTAGCCCGTGGCCACGACATAACCGATGGCGAGGCCGACCAGCGTCAAGCTGAGGATCCCACCCGCGATCTTGCCCTTATCCATGGGTGATCCCCTTTTCGCCATGGGCCGCGGCATGGCGGGCGCGCTGTGCCTCGATCTGCTCTTCGGTCAGGGCATCCAGCACCCGTTCCATGGCAGGGCCATGCGCCGTTACTTCGCTGCTTTCCAGATAGGCCTTGGCAAGTTCCAACTGTCGAAGTGGGTCCCCGGTGAACTTGTCCAGCACATCCGCGTGTCCTGCGCGGAGGGCAGTCACCGCGTTCGGCGTGAGGTTGCGGTCGATCTGGGCGGCGAGGCGCTGCCCATCGGTATCTGAGAGCGGCTTCACATCCTCGGCTTCGGCCCGCTGCAGGAAGGTCAGCACATCAGGGGCAGTCTCGGTCATGAAGCGCCGTTCGGCATAATCCTGCCGAGCCTTGTCCTCGATTTCGAAGCTCCGCTCGCTGATATAGGCGCGTGAGGCGCCCATGGCGCGCAGCTGGTTGATCTCGTTCTGCACTGCTGCCCGGAACTCGTCATCCGGCATTTCCGCGCGGTAGCGGGCGACGGTGCGCGCGTCTTCCGTGATGGGCCCAAGATCATCCGAAGGATGGCGCAGGGCCAGGTCCATATCGCCCGCGTGGAGCCTGCGGTCCTTTTCATCGACGGCGAATTCCTGCGGTTTGCGGCTGTCGGTGATCTTATCCCAGGCCATCGAGGCCAGTTCAGCATGATCAGGCGATCGTTGTGCATAGGCGTTGAAGGCGGCGCGGGCTTCTTCCACTTCGACGGCGCCAGCCCTGCGCACGGAAGGGTCGTCCGAAAAGGGATGGTCGAAGTCTGTCCGGCGGAATTGGGCGACGAGCTCTTGGAAATCCCGGCGCTCGGACGGGGCGAAAATGTCGGGCTCGCCCGCCGCGCGCTCACGCTCGGGCAGCGTGACGCGTTCGGCCAGGGCAACCGGGTCACCGTCGGTCTCATCCACATCATCGATGGCCCGCAGGATACGCGCATCGGTCAGGGTGTCGCCAAGGCGGACATGGACGGCTTCCAGCCGGTCCAACGCCTCCTCGCGGTCCTCGCCCTTCTCCAAGTCGAGATCGCCCGCTTTAGCGATGGCGCGCAGATCCTGCGCCAGCCATTGCCGTTCGAGCGCAGCATTGCCTGCACCCTCGCGCATGCGGGCGGCCACGGCTTCGGGGTCGATGCCCGTGCCCTGCAGCGCCTCGCTGAGGCGCGCCTTCACCGTGTCGTCGTCGAGACGCACCATCTGACCCTCGCGCATGTTGGCCCTCGCATAGACCCCGTCCCGGGATGGTGCGTCGAGGAGCGCGGCCGAGCGGTCCCCGAGCGGATTGAGATGCGCAACGGAGGCCAGCACATCGGTGAGCTTGCGCTCGATCTCCGGCCTCTCGGATGGGGGTGCCCGGTCGATCGCGGCTTCGATCTGACGGATGTTCTGGGAAAATTCGGTGATCAGCGTGTCGAACGCTGTTTCGTCTTGGGACATGTAGATGGCTCCGTCAGATTGAATCTGACCGCCACTGGCAAGGATGGTGCTAGCCCGCTCGAGTGCCTCGGCCACGTCGTCGAAGTTCGACCGAGACGCCTCGGCCGCCAGACCGCGATAAGTGAGCGCATTGCGCGCCACCGTTTGCAGGGCGGCAGCCAGGTCGGCCCCCGTGCGCTGGCGCGCGACCGGCGGCCGACCTTCGTCATGGGCCTTGTAGACCTCGCGGGTCTCGGCGCGGTATGTCGTGACCCCCCGGTCAAGACGCCGTGTCGCCTCGAGCCGGATCCCCTGGACCTGCGCCGCGTCAACCATCGCCGCCCGAAAGGCGTCGTAGTTGAAGTGGTGATCCTTCCCGAGAAAGAACATTTCGCCATCCTTGCTGCGGCGGTTCAGAACGATATGCGCATGTGGATGCGCGCGATCTTGGTGTATTGCAGCAATATAGTCGAATTGCGACCCCTCACCTTGAAAGAACCGCTCGCAGACGGATTCCGTAATCGCGCGCACTTCCTCACCGCTGGTGCCGACGGGAAAGGCCATCAAGAGATGCGAGGTATGGCCGAGCTTGGGGCTGTGCCGCTCACCCCACTGGTTCTCAAAGCGGCGCACGACCCGGTCGATCTCCGCCTCTGACAGGGTCTTCTTGCCATCATGGGTGCCACGGCTGTCGAGGATATGGCTCGACTTGGTGGTGAGGTAGGTCAGCTGGGCCTTCAGCTGCGCGCCGGTGTGGCACCCACCCTTGGAGATCGGCTTGAAGATGGCCGGAGAGTAGCCGCGCGCGGCCCGGACCATCTGGGCATTCCTGGCCAGCCCCTGCCAGCTGCCCGAGACCCGGCTCCAGTCGCGATCGAAGAGGGCGGGGCTGACACCACGCGCTTCACTCCGCGCCATGCTCGGCCCCCTGCCGTGCCAAACCGGCAAGGGCCTTGGTCACCTCAATGTCCAGCGCGCGGCGCCGACCGCGGAACATCTCCTAAATCTGGTCGGCCATGTCGAAGACGAGCACCGCAAGATCACGGATCTCGGCATGACTGGCGGGGGTGTAGGGCAGTCGCTCCCCTTTGAGCTTTGCTTCGTTCAGGCGGCGCGCGACCTGGTTCACGTTGTTGCCGACCCGGTTCAGCGCCGCGCTCAGCCCCCTCAGCTCGTCTGTCATGCCCTCATCCGGGCGCAGGATGTCGTCAGCGGCCAGGATAAGACAGCGCAGAGCATCCGAGCGATGGAGGACACCGTGGCGCGCAAGGGCCGCGTCGAAGCGCTGTAGCTCCTTCGGACTGACGCGCACGCCAATCACCTTCGGCCGACTGCCGTTCGCCGTCTGGCGATCTGCAGCATGGTAGGCCGCGTTGTAGACGGACTTGAGACTGACCCCGTAGCGGGTGGCGAGATCGCCAGCGGCGACGCCCTGCAATCGCTCTTGGGCGATGTTCAGGCGCTCGGTCTCGGTCAGTCTGCGGCCGCGTGACATTTTGAAGTTAACGTTCCTATTTCTTGCCAACTTCGTACAAGCCCGCCTTCTCCCAGCACAAGCGGAGAAGGCGCCAAGGGCTTGTACTCAATGTAGAAAATCGGCCCAGGGGGCCGATTTGACGTCTTCTGTCAAATGCATCGCGCAGGGCGCTCATTGCATCGCGTTTCGCGTCTTCCGCACTGCGTTTCCCGCGCATTGCACCCCGCATCGCGTCCTTTGCAACGCGTCTTCCGCGCCCCGCTTCGCGTCGTCTGGCAAGTGGCAAATGGCCTACGCATCCCGCATCGCGCAGAGTGGCCTCTGCATCCCGTCCCACGTCTTGCGTCCCGTGTTCCCCGCATCGCGCCCTCTGGAGGGTGGGAACTGGAGCACGCTTGCTGCAGCCCGCATCGTGTTCCGTGTCTCGCGTCCGCTGTTTCATGGATCGCGTCGTCTGGATTCCGCTCATTGGCCGGGCGCATCACGTCTTCCGCTTGACGCGCGCAATTCAACCGTCTAGCGACGTTCACGCATTCTCGTCGTGTTTCACCATCCTTGCCGAAAGCCTCCACCCCATGCCGAACGACAATCTCGTGGTCATCGCCACGATGGCCCGGAAAGGGGGGAGTGGGAAAACCACGCTCTCGCGCGCCTTGATCAGTGCTGCTGTTGCCGCCGGCCGTCGCGTCCTTCTGATCGATACCGACAGCACAGGCGTGCTCGGCACCTGGCACAAGCGGGCGGAAGCTGCGGGGCTGGGATCACCGCTCCTGCGCTCGGCGAGCGTCGAGAGCGTGGGTGCCGTGGATCGCCGGATCGAGCAGGTCTATGCAGCGGACTCGGCGGATTTCATCTTCATCGATACGGCAGGAGTCGGGGCGGAGTGGTCGGACGGCATCGCCGTGCTGGCCGATCACATAGTCACGCCCGTGATGCTCTCGACCTCCGACCTCGATGTCGGCGCCCAGACCGCTGACTGGTTCGAGAAGCTGCGTGCCCGCGTCGATGATCCCGAAAGCCTGCCGCGCCACCACGTCGTGCTGAACATGGTCGATCCCAAGACGACACGCGCCGATGCAGCCCTCATAGAGGCGGCTATCGCACGGTTCCCGGTGGTCGAGACCGTGATGATGCGCCGCAATGTCTACAAGGAGATGGACGAGAAGGGCCTTCTGCACGCTGTGGCGTTGCAGAAGCAAGCCGATCCGAACCCCCTCATGCGCCCCCATGTGCGCCATGTGGTCGAGGCCCTGGAGGAAGCGACCGACATTCTCAACAACATCCTTGCCGCGTGAGGTCAGGACGTTGCGCAAGAAAATCCCTACCATCACGCGGCCCGATCCGGCCTACGCCACCGCGCTGCGGTCGGAGGGCGAGGAAGACCCGGAAAGGGAGGACGGGCGTATGCTGGCCGGTCGGGGCCCAGTGATGGCAAGACCGGTGCAGCCTACGGTGCCGATGCCGCAGGAGCCGGTCGCGACACCCTCTTTGTCAATGCCGGCTGCCCTGGTCAGCACCGAGGCGGCGATGCCTCAGGCTGAGAGAGCATCAGCACCCGTCCGACGCCTCACCACCACGCGGAAGATCGACATCCGGGTGAATGCGCTGGAGCGACAGGAGGAAGCCCTGATCGACTGCGGCGTCGATCCCGCCCATGTGATCCGCGCTGCCCTGCGCCGGGCAGTCAAGAACTGGACGCTCGAGCCGGATTTCGTTGCACCCTCCGAAGAGCAGCGGACCCGGATCACCGAATGGCGCGCGCGCACCTCGCTTGCGGTCGACGCCCCCACGCTCACGCTGCTGCTCCGCGCCCAAGACCCCCTCGATGTCCTCAGCAAATGGACCCTGATCCGCGGCCAGGTGGAGCCCCGCGTTTGGGCCGAGATCGACACGATCCTGGACGAGATCGCCACCAATGCTGCGGTGCCGCGTGAAGGTGGCGACCATTAACCCCTTGTTTGAGCGTGTTTCCGCCATGCGCCAGATCACAATTTTCCCGAAAGTGCCTGTTCATCTTGCAGTTGCAGAAACCAGTCATTAACAACCCTGCCAAGGATAGAGTGGCCTCCTTGTTCCCGGTGCAGAGGTCCAGGTAGAGGAGCCGATTATGTCCAACACAGCCCGCCTGACAGGCGAACCCATCATGCGCATCCTCTGCAAGAAAACCGACGCCCTCGTGGGCTATCTCTACCAGTGGAACAACGGCGATCTGCAACCGTCATGGATCAACGAGGCCATGGCCGAGGTGCGCTACGAGCCCATGGTGCAGGCCGCTTGAAACACGTGATCAGACTACGGGCGAACCGATCAATGACGGTGCGGAAGACAAGTCGCACGGCATGCCGCGCCAATTTCCACGCATCATGAGTTATAGAAGGGATTTCTATAACTCATACGTGGACACTGAACACCATCCCAAGCGCTGAACTTCCGTTGGGACAGCGCCCCATCGGACCTAACGAGCAAAAGGTCCTCTAACCCCTCCGGTGACGTAGCGTAAGCGCACGGTTGATACCGCAGTTGATCAGGCGGCCTTGGCCTGAGCGGTGGCGACCGGTGTCCAGTTCCATGGCAGGAGCTCGTCGAGCCGGTTGATCTTGTGGTCGTGGATGCGGTCGAGCAGGTCGGCGAGATAGAGCTGCGGGTCCAGGCCGTTTAGTTTGGCGGTCTCGATGATCGTCATGGCGCGGGCCAGCGTTTCGCCGCCGGTGTCGGCACCGGCGAAGAGCCAGTTTTTCCGACCGATGCCGATCGGGCGCAGGGCGCGCTCGGCCGGGTTGTTGTCGATGGCCACGCGGCCGTCGGTCAGGAAGAGGCTGAACGAGGCGCGGCGAGCCAGCCCATAGCGGAACGCACGGGCCAGATCCCCCTTGCCGGGGATCCGCGTGAGCTGGGTTTCGGACCAGGCGAAGAAGGCCTCGACCTTCGGCGCGCTGTGCTTCTGGCGCGCGGCGAGACGGATCTCGGCGGACTGTCCGTTGATCTCGCGCTCGATGTCATAGAGCGCGCCGATACGATCCAGCGCCTCGCGCGCGATGGCGGATTTCGTCTTGTCCCATGCGTCATGGAAGTCGCGCCGCAGATGCGCCCAGCAGGACGCCTCCTGCAGACGGGGCGTGCCGTCGGTGCCGGGTTCGTAAAGCTTGGCATAGCCCTTGTAGCCATCGGCCTGCAGGATGCCGCGCGTCTGGGCGAGATGCCCATGGACGTGCTCTTGCTTCCAGTCCGGGGCGAAGCGGTAGACCGCCCCGGGTGGCGCGGTTCCGGCCCAGGGGCGTGGATCGCGGACATAGGCCCAGATGCGTCCCTGCTTCACCCCCTTGCCGAGGCCGCGGTCCTTGAGGGATCGGTCCAGCACCCGGATCGGGGTGTCGTCGGCATGGAGGAGATCACTGGCCATCACATCAGCCTCGATCCGCTCGATCAGCGGCGCCAGCACCTGCATCGCGCGCCCGCACCAGTCGACCAGCGTGCTGTCCGGGATGTCGGCCCCCATGCGGGCGAAGATCTCGTTCAGGCGATAGAGGGGGATGTGGTCATCGAACTTGGAGACGAGGATCCAGGCCAGCAGGGCCGCGCTTGCCATGCTGCCGGGGATCGGTCGGCTGGGTGCGGGCGCCTGAACCATCTTCTCGCAACGACGGCAGGACTTTTTCAGCCGCGTGATCTGCAGGACCTTCAGCTGTGCCGCGACCAGGTCGAGCATCTCGCTCATGTCCTCGCCAACGAGCCGCAGGTCGCCACCGCAATCCGGGCAGCAGCTGCCGGGGTCGAGCTCGCGCCGCTCCCGCGGGGTAGCCTCCGAGACGCGGGGACGACGGCGGGGTTTGTGTTTGTCGACATCGCTAGCCTTCGCCTCAGGGGAAGGATCTGCCTCGTCTTTGTCCGCCGGGGTGGTGGCGCTTTCGGCGCTGGCGATGAGCAGGTCCTCGAGCGCCAGTTCCAGCTGTTCGATCTCGCGCTCGATCTTCTCCGAGGATTTGCCGAAGGCCTGCTTCTTCAGCTTCGCGATGCGCAGCCGCAGCGTCTGGATGAGTTGGTCATGCGCCCGGATCGTCGCCGACATCTTGGCGTTTTCCGCCTGCAAGGCGGCGATCATCGCCTTCAGAACCGCAGGATCTTCGGGAAGGATGGGCGCATCGCTCGACATGCCAACACCTACCATGATCGATCAGAAAGCGCCATAAAAACACGTTATTTCAGGCAGATAAATCACCCGACCCGGGCCGGTGGCGCGCCCCAATCCGGCCGCCGCCAATCAATCCCTTCCCACAACATCGCCAGTTGCGCCGAGGTCAGTCGCACCGCCCCCGAGCTGGTGTTCGGCCAGGGAAAGCGCCCGCGCTCAAGGACCTTGTAGTAAAGGCAGAACCCCTGGCCGTCCCAATAAAGCAGCTTCAGCCGATCACCCTTGCGCCCCCGGAAGGCGAAGACCGCGCCGCCGGTCGGCTTCTGGCGCAGCACATCCTGCGCAAGCGCCGCCAGCCCGCCGATCCCCTTGCGCATATCCGTCGGCCCGCAGGCCAGATACACCCGCACCCCGGTGCCCGGCCCGATCATGCGGCATCCACCGCGCGGATCAGGCGGGACAGTGCCGCATCGTCTATGTTGCTTTCGAACCGAAGCACGCGGCCCTTCGCAAGCCGCAACTCAACCCAGACCACTGGAGTGGCGGCCGGCATGCGATCCTCCACCATCGTCAGATCCATCGCGGGCACCATGCCGGCGGGCAAGAACAACGCGCCCGCATCAGGTGACCACAAACCCTTCCGCTTGAGTTCATGACGCCAAGCGTAGATCTGCTGGCGCGTCACCTCATGGCGTTGCGCCACCTGGGTCACCGTCGCGCCGTCGATCCCGGGGTCTGCTGCCGGACGGTGCTAAATCCTACGCTAAGCCGATAAAACGCGCCTTCCGTGGTCCCTGAGGTTTCCGTTGGCATCGACGTAGCGATAGAGGGTCACCGGTTTGACGCCCAGCTCGGCCGCGAGGGCGGCGACTGAGGTGTCCCTGTTTGACATGGCCGCTTGGGCCAGGCGGACCTGAGCCTTGGTCAGTGCGAACTTTCGCCCGCCTTTTCGACCGCGCGCCCGGGCGGCTGCGAGACCTGCCATGGTGCGTTCCCGGATCAGGTCGCGCTCGAACTCCGCCAGGGTCGCGAAGATGCCGAAGATCATGCGACCGGCCGAGGTGGTGGTGTCGATTTCAGCGCCTTGACCAGTCAGCACGCGCAAGCCGATGCCGCGATCCGACAGGTCGCGCACGGTGTTGACCAAGTGGGTCAGCGTGCGCCCGAGCCTGTCCAGCTTCCAGACCACGAGAACATCCCCTTCCCGCAATGACCGCAGGCAGGCCTCCAGTCCTGGGCGATCATCGCGTGCGCCGGATGCCTGATCTTCGTAAATGCGTTCCGCGGGCACTCCTGCGGCGATCAGGGCGTCGCGCTGGAGATCCAGAGACTGCGACCCGTCAGCCTTGGAGATGCGTGCGTAGCCGATCAACATGTTTCACAAACGTTCGTTTGAGGTGCTTTCGTGCGGCCGGTGCTTTTCGGCATCAACCCTGTTCCTTATCCCATATCTTAAACAGAATATCACAAACTATTCGCGGAAAGAAAAAGATATATGGCACATCGCACAGTTCTGACCGACCGGCAGCGCGCAGCATTGTTCGATCTGCCGACCGTTGAGGCCGAGATGCTGCATCATTACACGCTGTCGGACGATGACCTGGAAATCATCCGCGCCCGACGCCGTCCACACAACCGTTTCGGCTTTGCTCTGCAACTGTGCGCCTTGCGATATCCCGGTCGTCTGCTGACACCCGGTGAAGTCATTCCCTTGGCAGTTACGCGCTTTCTGGCCGCGCAGGTTGGCCTGAAGCCTGATGATCTGGCCGGTTACGCGACCCGTGAAGAGACCCGCCATGAACATCTGGCGACGCTCAGAGAGCAGTATGGCTACAGGATGTTTTCTGGGAGAGGGGCGCGCGACCTGAAGGGCTGGCTGCAGGATGCGGCCGAGGGTGCCCGTTCCAATGACGATCTGGCACGGCGCTTTGTCGAGCAGTGCCGGGCGACCCGAACCATACTGCCTGGCGTCACGATCATCGAGCGCCTATGCGCGGACGCGCTTGTGGCTGCGGAGCGGCGGATCGAGTCCCGGATCGCGGAGCGGCTGGACGATGCCATGAGGACCCGCCTCGATGCCTTGCTGACGGAAGACGCTGGCGGATCGGTCACGCGGTTTGTCTGGCTGCGTCAATTCGAGGCCGGGCAGAACTCGGCCGACATGAACCGTCTTCTGGATCGGCTGGAATTCCTGCAACGCCTTGGGCTGACCGAGACGGTTCTGGCTGGGGTGCCGCCGCACCGGATTGCCCGACTTCGCAGGCAGGGAGAGCGATACTTCGCGGGCGATTTGCGAGACATTTCCGGTGATCGCCGTCTCGCCATCCTTGCCGTCTGCGTACTGGAATGGCGCAGCGCCCTTGCCGACGCCATTGTGGAGACCCATGACCGGATCGTCGGCAAGACCTGGCGCGAGGCGAAGTCCCGACGTGACGCTCGTGCGGAAGATGCCAAGGCAGCGCTAAAGGACACCTTGCAGTCCTTCGCCACCCTCGGTTCGGCGCTGCTGGAAGCCCATGAAGATCGCGCATCGCTCGAGGAGGCTGTCGACAATGCCGGTGGCTGGTTATCCCTCAAGGGGCTGGTCGCGACAGCGGCCCAGTTGACAGACACCCTGGCCGCCGACCCTCTGGCGCATGTCGGACATGGGTATCATCGCTTCCGCCGCTACGCACCGCGCATGCTGCGGACGCTCGACATTCGCGCCGCGCCCGTGGCGGAACCGCTGCTGGCGGCGAGCACAATCATCGCGGGCACGGAGACGACGGAGATCCTGCCGCTGACGTTTCTGCGCCGGGGGTCGAAGTGGTTGCGGCACCTGAACGCGGATGGCGGCGATGCAGGCCGTCTGTGGGAAGTCGCGGTTCTGTTCCATCTGCGGGAATCCTTCCGCTCGGGCGATGTGTGGCTCGCCCATTCACGGCGGTTTGGCGACCTGAAGGAGGCGCTTGTTCCGGCAGAGGTTGCCCGCGCCACGCCGAAGCTAGCCATGCCGTTTGAGCCCGATATCTGGCTCGCCGACCGCAAGGCACGAATGTCCGACGCCCTGCGTCGCTTGGCGCGGGCTGCAAAGGCCGGGGCCATTCCGGGCGGGTCGATCGAAGATGGTGTGCTGAAGATCGACCGCCTGACCGCCGCTGTTCCCGAAGAAGCCGAAGCCATGGTCCTCGACCTCTACAAGCGCCTGCCGGAAATCAGGGTCACGGATCTCTTGCTGGAAGTGGATGACGAGGTCGGGTTCACCGAAGCCTTCACGCATCTGCATACGGGTGTGCCTTGCAAGGACAGGATCGGCCTCTTGAACGTGCTGCTTGCCGAGGGACTGAACCTCGGCCTCAGCAAGATGGCAGGGGCTACCAACACCCATGACTACTTCCAGCTCTCCCGCCTGTCGCGATGGCATGTCGAAGGCGAGGCCATGTCGCGCGCACTGGCAAAGGTGATCGAGGCGCAGTCCGCGCTGCCGATGGCACGGTTCTGGGGTGCCGGACAAACGGCATCGAGTGATGGGCAATTCTTCCCGACGACACGACAAGGCGAGGCGATGAACCTCATCAACGCCAAATACGGCCAAGAGCCCGGGCTGAAGGCCTACACCCATGTGTCCGACCAGTTCGGCCCCTTCGCCACCCAGACCATCCCGGCCACGGTGAACGAAGCTCCCTACATTCTGGATGGCTTGCTGATGACGGGCGCGGGCCAGAATATCCGCGAGCAGTATGCCGACACGGGCGGCTTCACCGACCATGTCTTCGCGGTAACAGCCCTCTTGGGCTTCCAGTTCATCCCCCGCATCAGGGACCTGCCATTGAAGCGCCTCTATCTCTTCGACCCGGCAGCCTGCCCCAAAGAGCTGAAGGGGCTGATCGGCGGCAAGATCAAGGAACCCCTCGTCACGGCAAACTGGCCCGACATCCTGCGCAGCGCTGCCACCATGGTCGCGGGCGTCATGCCCCCGAGCCAATTGTTGCGGAAGTTCGCTGCCTATCCCCGACAGCACGAGCTGGCCTTGGCCTTGCGCGAAATCGGACGTGTCGAGCGCACGCTCTTTATCATCGACTGGCTGCTCGATGCCGACATGCAGCGCCGCGCACAGATCGGGCTGAACAAAGGCGAGGCTCATCACGCTCTGAAAAACGCCCTACGCATCGGCCGCCAAGGGGAAATCCGCGACCGGTCCGCCGAAGGGCAGCACTTCCGCATGGCAGGCCTCAATCTGCTCGCCGCCATCATCATCTACTGGAACACCAAACATCTCGGGCAGGCAGTCACAAGCCGCCACCGCGCCGGTCTCGACTGTTCGCCCGGCCTTCTGGCTCACATCTCGCCCCTCGGATGGGCGCACATCTTACTCACAGGGGAGTACAGGTGGCCGAAAAGAGCTTAGCGTAGGATTTAGCACCGTCCGGCAGCAGACCCCACGAACAACAGCGTGTAGCCAAAGGCCGCACCACCCGCGAGCGAGGTCGCCCAGTTGCCGGGGTCCATGTAGCCCACGGCCACTAGGTATCCGGGGCCGATGAAAGCAAGGAAGCGCCTGAACCTGCTGGTGCCGCCATTGCCGACCGCGATAGTGCGGAAGACTTCCGAAAGGGAGGGTGTCTCGCTCTCTCGACGCCAAGCGTTCGCGGACATGGATTTTGCTTTCTGCAGTCATATGGTCGCGCCAAAGTCTTGGCGCACAAAGTTAGACAGGGCTAACAATCTGCCCTATGCCTTTACTTGTCAATCCATCCCATGCGACACTGACGCGATGACAGAGTTTGATCCTGCACCCCACGCCACATCGGATGACCGGCCTGCGGACCTGCGCGCCGGAGCGTTTCAGGGCGTGCGCGAAGCCCGGCGCAATGAGCTGGCCGAGGATTACGTCGAACTGATTGCGGAGTTGATCCACGACCAAGGTGAGGCGCGGCCCGTGGACATCGCCGCGCGGCTTGGCGTGAAAGTGCCGACGGTGAGCAAGACGCTCGACCGCCTGGCGCGGGAGGGGCTGATCACGCGCGCGAAGTATCGGTCGGTCTTTCTGACAGATGACGGGCGTTCGCTGGCAAAGGAATGCCGGCGGCGGCACGAGATCGTGCTGCGCTTTCTCATCAGTCTAGGTCTCGACCCCGTAACGGCGGAGCGCGATGCCGAGGGCATCGAGCATCACGTCAGCGAGCGGACGCTGGCCCTGTTTTCGGCCTTCGCTAGCCGGTCCTGAACGCCGTCAGCTATTCTGGACCGCGAACCGCACATCGGCGATCAGGCTGTCGGCGCTGAAGTTTTCCAGCCGCTTTCCGTTCAAGAAAAACGTCGGTGTCTGGCGGATGCCCAGGGCTTCGACATCGGCCGCGTCCTGGTTCAGAATTCCGGTGATCCCCGGGAAGAACTGGTCGGTTTCTGCCTTCTCGAGATCGAGACCTGCCGCACCAGCGATTTCCCAAGCGACATCCATCTCTGGCGAGCCGTGAACGGCCCAACCGGGCTGCTGCTCGAGAAGTGCGTCCAGCACCGGCTCGAACTTGTCCTGCATCCGCGCGGCCTCGAGGATGCGCACGGCCTCGTCCGAGCCTTCGTGGAAGACGGTGTAGCGCAGCACAACGCGGACCTGCGTCGGAAACTGCCGTCGGATTTCCTGCACCACCGGGTGGTAAGCGCGGCAGGCCTCGCAAGAGGGATCGAAGAACTCGACCAATGTGACGGGCGCATCGGCGGGACCGAAGCTGGGGGAATACTCTCGGACCAAAAGCGCCTGATCTGCGGTGGGCGTGGCGGCTGCCAGTGCCTCGGCCTCGGCTTCACGGCGACGGTTCAGGATGATGGTGCCAGCTGCAAAGGCGGCAAGCCCGACTGCGGATGCTCCGATCAGGAGGTTGCGGCGATTTATGGGCGGTGCCCTTTCGGCAAGAGGAGACAAACAAGGATCGCCGCGAAGGCGACCGCTGAAAGATAGGGGATGGGCAGGCCGAGGATCATCTGCGCCTCGCCGGTGCAGGATGGGCCATTCTCAGTGCAAGGCACGATAGGCGCGGGCAAGAGGCCGGCGTATAGGCCCGAATGCCAGGCCGCTAGCGCCAGCCCGGCCAAGGCCAACGGCAAGGCGTATGTGCGCGCTATGCCGTCTGCACGCCAGAGCGACAGACCAAGGATTGGCACGAGCGGGAACATGGCGATGCGCTGATACCAGCAGAGCGTACAGGGCATCTGTCCCAACACTTCGCCGATAAAGAGCGCGCCAAGCGTCGCCGCCAATGCAATCAGGAAGGCGGCGATCAGTGAGAGATCGTCGCGCGACAAACTCTGCGGGTCAGCTTTGGTCAAGAACAGGCTCCTTGCGGCGTCGAAGGGGAAGAGAGGCGGCAAGGATCAAGACCGCGCCCAGAGTGATCGCAATATCGGCGACGTTGAACGTGGGCCAATGCCAGTCGCGCCAATAGAAATCAAGAAAATCGGTCACGGCACCCTGTCGCAGGCGGTCGATGATGTTGCCAAGCGCCCCACCCACAACCAGGCCATAACCTATTCGTTCCAGCGGGTGCTGCGCCCGAAAAGCCATGACGGCGAAGGCAAGCGTCAGCGCGCCCGTCAGCGCCGCCATCAGGAGCGGCTTGCCCGCCATGACGCCACCCATCATACCAAAACTCGCACCCTCGTTGAAGCCAAGGGTGAGGTTGAAGCCCGGAAAAACCGGGACCGCAATCCCCTGCGACAGCGCAGACAGGGCCGCTGCCTTGGTCAATTGGTCTGCCACCACTGTGGCAGCGATCAGGCAGATCAGCACCGCTCGGGTCATCGTGCAGCCTTTCGGTTTATGCCGATCCAGCGCGGGACCGATGCGGCGTAACGGTCATAGTCAGACCCGATTGCGTCATGCAGGGCGGCCTCTTCCGACCGGACTTGCGTGCTGGCCGACCAGAGAAACAGGATTGGCGCGAGGACTGTCGGGACTGCCGGAACCGCCATCGCAACACCTGCCAGCAGGGCAAACTGACCGACAAAGGTTGGGTTGCGGCTAAAGCGGTAGAGCCCGTTCGAGACCAGATCGCCGGTCTCGCCGCCTGCCACGCCGACGCGCCACGACGATCCCATCGACATCTGTGCTGCAAAGGCGACCATCGCGCCAAGTCCGGCGACAAATACTCCGATCAGGCCGAGGACCACGGCACCCCCCTCGGTCCAGAGGGGATCGACCTTGTGCAGGGCAGGCATGGCGAGCCAGAGGAGTGGCCCGAAAAAGGCAAGTACGAAGGCGAGACGGAAGCCCATCGCAGCCAGACGGTCGCGTCCCGTGGCGCGCGAAAACAGCCAGACAGGCCGACCCGCCGCTTGCGCCGCCAGCGCACTACCCCAGAAGAACAGAGCCAGATAGCCGAACAGAAGGGCCAACGCGGCCCAGCCAAAACCTGAGATCATGATGTCAGCTCTCACGCTCAGGGTTGAACCGAAGCAGGCGCAGGGCGTTCAGGGTCACAAGCACTGTCGCCCCGGTATCGGCCAGGATCGCAATCCACAGGCCGGTCAGACCGAAAACCGAGGTCACCAGAAACACGGCTTTCAGCCCCAATGCGATGGTCACGTTCTGGCGGATGTTGGCCATCGCTACACGCGACAGGCGGATCGTGGCGGGGATGTCTGTCACCCGGTCGCGCAGGATTGCCGCATCGGCGGTTTCCAGCGCCACATCGGTGCCCGAGCCCATCGCCACGCCGACCGACGCCTGCTTCAGCGCCGGCGCATCGTTGATACCGTCGCCAATCATCATGACGCCACCCTTGGAGCCAATCTCGCGGATATAGGCGAGCTTGTCTTCGGGTAGCATGTCGGCCTCGAACCGCAGGCCGAGGCTTCCGGCAATCGCGGAGGCTGTGCGGGGGTTATCCCCGGTCAGGATCACAGAGGTCACCCCCATGGCCGTCAGCTGGCGCACAGCATCCTTGGCGTCCGCCCGTGGCTCGTCTCGCATGGCGATCAACCCAAGTGGGGTCTTCTCCCGGAACACCGCAACAGCGGTCTTGCCATCCTCTTCGAAGATTGTGGCCTGTCGCAAACCAAGGGCTTCAAGCCCACCATGTTCCATCGCGTAACGCGGAGAGGTGACCCATGCAGGCGCACCACCCACCGTCGCGACCACGCCTTTCCCCATCAACGCCTTTGCATCCTGCGACGACAGCGCGGCCACGCCTGCGTCCTTTGCCTTGTTCAGGATGGCGATGGCCAGCGGGTGGCTCGACCCCGTCTCGACCCCGGCCGCAACGGCCAGAAGCTCGGCTTTGGTGGTGGCCCCGAACGGCACGACGTCCGTCACCTGTGGACGACCATGTGTCAACGTCCCGGTCTTGTCGAAGGTCACGACATCAACCTTCGCCGCCGCCTCGATCACGGCACCGCCTTTCATCAAGAGGCCGCGCCGCGCGCCCGTGGACATAGCCGAGGCAATGGAAGCGGGGACCGAAATGACCAGCGCGCAAGGGCAACCGATCAGCAGTAGGGCAAGACCGCGGTAAACCCAGGTGTCCCAAGGCTGGTCGAACGCCAGCGGCGGCACCAGCGCCACCAGCGCCGCCACGGCAACGATGGCGGGCATATACCAGCGGCTGAAGCGGTCGATGAAGCGCTCGGTCGGCGCGCGGGCCTCCTCGGCCTCTTCGACCAGACGGATGATGCGGGCGATGGTGTTGTCTTCCGCGCCCTTAGTGACTTTTACCCGCAGCGCTGCCTCGGTGTTGATTGCGCCTGCGAAGACCGCATCCCCCGGCCCGCGCGTCTTGGGCACGCTTTCGCCAGTGACCGGGCTTTCATCGACGCCCGACGTGCCGTCCACGATCTCGCCATCCGCCGGAATCCGGTCGCCGGGGCGGACCAGCACGGTCTGGCCCACGTTCAGGCTTGCGGCAGGCACCTCGCGCGTGGTGTCGCCGGTGACGAGTTGCGCGGTCTTCGGGACAAGATTTGCCAGCGCCCGGATCCCGTCGCGCGCTTTGCCTGCCGCGACGCCTTCCAAAACTTCGCCCACGGCGAAGAGGAAAACGACCAACGCCGCCTCTTCGGCCGCATTGATGAACAGCGCGCCGATGGCAGCGATGGTCATCAGGCTTTCGATGGTAAATGGTTGCCCCATCCGCAATGCCGCAAAGGCACGCTGCGCCACCGGGGCCACGCCGATCAGACAGGCCGCGACGAAGGCCCATTTGCCGATCTCGGGCGCAAGATATTCGATGATCCAGGCGGCACCCAGCAAAAAGGCAGTGAAGATCACCAGCCTACCCTTGGCCGTTTGAAACCACCGCTTGCTCCGGTCAGCAGGGTCGTCATGGATATGGCCGGCGCTACCGTGGCTGGACTCGTCCTGCTTGGTGCCGGCTGCCTTTAGGCCGTGATCGTGACCGGCATGATTGTGACTGGCATGATCGTGTTTGGCGTGATTGACATCCGCATCCGCGTCAGTCTTTTCGACTGCAGCTTGTCCGGGCAAAACGAACTCTTTCTTCGCCGATGCCGTGCGTGGCGCAATCTCGTAGCCAAGTGCGCGGACAGTCTTCTCGATCCTGTCTTTCCCGGTCTGTGTTTCATCGAGCGTCAGTCGCAGGCGCTCCGACATGATCCCGACCTCAACGCCGCTTACTCCCGGCAGACGCGCGACAGCATCTTTGATTTTAGTTGCGCAGGACCCGCAGTCCATGCCTGTCACTGTCCAGTCGCAGGACGTTTCGCGTGCAGCTTCTGGCATCGTCATTCCTCCTGCCGCAGGGCGGGCAGTTGATTTCATCGAATCAGTAACTTAATGTCTCTAGCAACTATAGCTTCAAGAGGAATCTGATGCTGACCATCGGAAAATTGGGCGAAGCCGCCGGGGTGAAGGTTCCGACGATTCGCTACTACGAGCAGATCGGCCTTTTGCCCGAAGCGGAGCGTAGCTCAGGTAACCAGCGGCTTTACAGCCGCAAAGCGCTGGAACGGCTGGCCTTCATCCGCCACGCCCGAGACCTGGGCTTCAGCCTCGAGGCAATCCGCGACCTCCTCAGCCTGTCGGACAAGCCCGACCAATCCTGTGCCGGCGCCGATGCCATCGCCAAGGCGCAACTGGCTGAGGTCGAAAGCCGTCTTGCGAGGCTGACGGCGTTGAAAAGTGAACTGGAACGCATGGTCGTGCAATGCGCAGGCGGGAAAATCGCCGATTGCCGGGTGATCGAAGTGCTGGGCGACCATTCCCTATGCTCTGCTGATCACCGCCACCCCGAGCCTGAGCCGAATTGACGGCCGCCAAAAGCGCGCGTGCGGTTGATGCCGGAGCGGCGTCGGCGCGAGATCGCGGTGTGCTTCATCTATTGGACATATACGCGCCAAGTCGCAACAAAACTTTGACTGGTTCCCGGTTTGGCAAGTCCTGCCATCTTCTCCAGTCTGTTAACCTTGGTACTTTCGAATCTTGCAAGAAGGTCGGGTGCGGTGAATGATGAGATCTACATCATTTACTTTCGGTTCCTGGCGTGCAGAGCAGTAGTGGTCGAATCATGTCTGACTAACGCACCAGTCGTTCTTTTTTCCCTCCTGACCGGCGCGAGACGTCACGTAACAAGCAATCGCTCAAACCAAAAAGCTGGTCAACGACTGCTTACCGTGGCCACGATGAATTAGAATTCGGAGTTTCTCTTCTCATCGCGATATCTCAGACGCGATGACCGCGTAGCCATGGACCGCAAGGATGGCCGCGAACCTTGCGCATCCGAATTGTTCAGCGACTCTAATAACCCGGGCATCGTAGGCCGCTTTGCCAATAAGCCTGCAGAGATCAGATGCGTGAAACTGCCAATTCTTGCTCGGAGCAGCCGAAATCAGCCGCTGCAGTTCCTGTTCCTTCAGGGTTGCCGCGCGCTTCGGCTCTACGTGCACAGCGCCTTTCACTTTCGTTTCTGGCAAGGCGCGCCACCGCCGCATGAAGCCCAGAAGAAACCCCGCGGGCACAGCTGCATTCCCGCGCGCTCTGTTGAACGCAAGGAAGCGCTCCCAGATGACCTGCGCATCGACGTTCCAGCAGGCGAGCGACGCTTTCGCAGCCTTGATCAGATCCGCCCAAGGTGTGCGATAAACGTTGCTCCCTGCATCAATGTCGATCCTGCCTGCAAAGATAGTTTTGTTCTTAGAGTCTCTAGATAGTGATGTGTCGCCTGAGGCTGACACGACATCTGGCGGCGCATCGGCAGCCTCGTGCCCCCCAAACCTGAAGAGCCACGGCGCGAACTTACCGTTTGGCTTCCACCGGACCAGCGCCAATCCTGAAGCCGCAAGCTCGACCAACAGTGCCGTGAGGTGCTGACGCGACACTCCCATCTTCTCGGCGAGATGCGCCAGCGTGAACGCGGCTGTTCCGCGCTCCAGGCCGTTGTAGCCATCCTTCCAGGCGATCCCGTCGAGGATGATCGTCGCGAGCTTGTGCGCCGCCGTGGAGAGCGGCGTTTCGGTGATACGGCGCAGGATGGCACCGGTCGTGAGTTCCATGATGTGTCGTTCCGTCTTGGGGCGACACCAGACCGTGAGGCGTGCAAAATTTCGTTTCGGCAAAGGCATTTGCCGGTTGAACGGACCCAAAGCTCGCGCTAAATTCCCACTACCACGAGGGAATTCAGCGCGGCGTCAGGCCTATGGTCTGGCGTCGTTTCTGTTTCTAGGAGCCGCGTCTTTCGATCGTTTCGGCGGAGAGAGGTCGTTCAGGGCTCAGTAGTGAACCTCTTCATGTCCATAGCTGCCTTCATAGTCGCGCCACTCAACGAAGACTGACCGGTGCCGATAGTCGCGGCAGTCCGCCGGCACAGCGAGAACTGAGGCGGCCGGAACGGCAGAAACGCTGCTCCGGCGACGGCTGTAGTCGCCCTGAGCGCCATAGGTGCCCATGTACACGACGCCCCAGCTGTTGCAGTCGCCATGCTGGTTCCTTCGTTGCTGGTAGGTGATCTCAAAGACCCGGATCGACCGGACGAAGTCAAACGCCGTATCGGAGATGTCGACATCCGCCCGATTCTGGACAAGCTGAAGCTTCAGCTGTGTTTCTGGAATCAAGACGAACGGCACCGGTTCAATGCGAACGCCGATGTCGAACAAGCGCTCCAACGGTTTCGCCTCCCCACGGAAACTCGCCCGCATCGGGCAGTTCCAGATCTGCAGCGGCGGCTCAATCGGCCAGGGTGTGATGCGGCGAATGAATACTGCCCGTGCATGGGCGCATTCGGCGGAGGCCGGCCAGCCCCCCGCGAGACAGAGCAGGATCGCGCAGTCTACCGGATAGGCAGCAGCCGGTGAGACGGCGGCGGTCGAAAGCCCGAGACCAAGGAGCAGGGCGGGGAGGTGAGGTTTCACGGGAGATCCTTTCTGACAGGGATGGTGTTGATGAGGCGGGCGTAGGCCTCGGTGGCCGCCCGGGCCTCGCCAAGGACGCGGGCGCGCTCTTCATCGAGGCAGGCGATATGTTCCGTGACTGACGAGAAATACGCTTCGAACTCGGCCGCGATTTCTGCGCGGTACTCGGCCAGGACGTCGGCCGGCAGCTCGGTCATCGGTGCTTCGGGAGGCAGACAGCGAATCGCCTCAGGTTGTGCCGAGGTCGGGGCCACACCGAACAAGGCGCTCGTTACCACGGCGTATGCGACACGCAGCACGCCCATCTGACGTAAATGCAGCGCGCTGATCGGCACCGGAAACGGGGCGCTATTTCTCTTGTTTCGTTGGTCGTGCGAAGCATTTCGGCCATCGGATTTCATCGACACTTTTGATCCTTCCTCCGGCATCCGCCCGCTCGTCTGGCCGACGAGGTGCGACCGTTGTCGATCGCAACTGAAGACTTATTTTATCGTGTTTGTCATTTTTACGTTGTATACGCCAGACTTTCTGTTAGGCATCGCCGCACGGAAAACTTTCCGTTACAACGATCCCCGACAGATCGAACCCGAGGGGAACCCATGACGACAAGAAGACGTGCTTTGCCCGTCTTGCTGGAACGCGATTTCCGCAAGATGGCGGCAACGGAAGGAGCAACGGTTGAGATCGAGTGTGTGTCAGCTCCGGACCCCGAGGGGCGCTTTTCCGGCGAGTGGCTGTTCTATGTCGTCAACGCCTCAGGCGAACGCTTCATGCTGGTCACGGCCCTTGCACGGGAACGGATCGTCAACTCGCCGATCGGGATGTTCGGCCTCGCCTTCGGCAAACTTGCCCTCGATCATCTCGACGTGCCTGCTGTCGCTGGCGATGTCCGGCGCGGCATGCGGAGCCTCGCAGGCCGAGGTGATCCGGTGGAATGAACGGGAAGGGCAGGGGGCAGAGATCGAGCTTGCCGCACTCGATACATCCGTCCTGCACTACGACGGGCAGGGGAAGCTGATCGTTCATGTTCGCCCGGAGCCCGAAGAAGAACCCCGGGAACGGGAGGGGGAGAAGGTCTCCTATAGCACAAAGGGTGTCGCAGCACCCGCGGAAGTGTTGCCCTCGATCCGGCTGATCGCCGCGCGCTATCAGGACGATCCGGCTCTGGCCGCCATCGACCTGTCACCGGCCGAATGGGCCGCGTTTTTTCAGGCGATGATCAAGGTCGAGAGCAATTACACCCAAGGGGCGGTGAGCCATGCCGGCGCCCTTGGCCTCGCGCAACTGATGCCCGGAACAGCGGACTATCTGCGCGTCGATCCGGCCGACCCCATCGAAAACCTTGACGGTGGTGCGCGCTACCTTCTTGAGCAGATGGCCGAGTTCGGCAGCCTCGAGCTTGCGCTTGCCGCCTATAATGCTGGGCCGGAAGCCGTGCGCAAGTATGACGGCATCCCGCCCTATGACGAAACCCAATCCCACATCGTAAAGGTGATGGCGGCTTACGACCGCCTCCTCGCCGATCTCTGATCAAAAGGACAAACCAAACTATGCGCACTTCCACACTGGCTCTTCTGGGCCTGACCTTTTGCACCCTGTTGCTGGCTCAGGCAGAACCCGCTGCGGCACAAGTTGTGTTCACGAAAGCTGAAAGGGTCGCGACCGGCCTTCTCGCATCTTTCCGGGGCGTGTTTGCGACTGCCTTCTTCGGCATTGCCTTTGTGGTGACCGGCTTCCTCGCGGCGTTCAATCGCATCAGCTGGGCATGGGTGGCCTTGGTTGTCGTGGGGGCGTTTCTGGTGTTCGCAGGGCCGACCATCGTTGCCAATCTCCGCTCTTCCTTCAGCTGATCGGGGGCGGTAGATGGAGAAAAGCGCGGTCATCCTCGGGCTTTCGCGGCAAGCCAAGTTTCTCGGCCTGCCGATGCCCTATGCCATGGCAGTGGGAGCGATGACCGTGCTGCCCTTCATCCTCTTCAAGCCGGTCTGGTGGTTCCTGACCGCCCCGGTCTGGTACGGAGTTGCCCGCGCGTCCGCAAAAATCAACCCGAACGGCCACCATGTACTTGCGGTCATGATCGAAACCACGCCGCTTGCCATCCTGAACCGCAGGCGGCGCCATGTTTCTTGAGCGGGACCAGCCAAAGGGCAGGGCAGGGCGGTTGATCCCGGCCAGCCCTAAGATCTATGCCCATCTGCCTTACGTCATCGAGCTTGATGACGAGGTCGTCCGAACCCGGGACAATGCGCTGATGCTGTCACTTGAAGTGACGGGCATCGACGGCGTCACGTCAGGCGCGGCTGCGGTCTCAGCCCTTCGGGCGGGATTTGCGCATCTCCTCGACACGCTCGACGAGCGGTTCACCTTCTATCTGCACCGGATGATGCGACCAGCGGACACCGGCATCGTGCCCATCCATGGGCTCAGCTTTGCGGCCGACATCGACAAGGCTTGGAGCCGGGAGCTTACACGCCGCAATCTGCAGGACTCGGTGCTGATCCTGACGGTCGTCCGGCGGCAAGTGGCGCCGCTGGCCGTGCCATTGTTCGGCAAGGCCGCGGCCCGGGTCTGGGGCGAAGACACCGCCCGCCGTCTGGAAGAACTGCGCGAGGTGGCCTCCATCCTTGAGACCGGTCTTGGCATCAAGACCCGCAGGATGAAGATCAGTGATGGAAGCCTGATCGGCTTTTACGCCTCGCTTCTGACCGGTGAGTTGCGGGACCATCCGCGCAGCCCGTACTGCCTCCTTGCGGAAGACGCCGCCGGTGCATCCGTGCAGTTTGGCAAGGGCGTGGTCGAAATCGAAGAGGGGACGTCCACCCCAAAACTCGCCGCCGTCCTCTATGTCAAATCCTATGCCAATGCGACCTGGCCCGGAATGCTTGATGCTCTTGGGGCCGCGCAGGACACGATCATCACCCACAGCTACACGCCCATCGAGCGCGGCAGTATCGCCGAGCGGGTGAAACGCCGCGTCGCGCAAATGCGCTCGGCCGAGGATATCGCTGCCACAGTTGAGGCGCAGCTTTTCGAGGCGGCCGACAAAGCCGAGAGCGGGACGCTGGGTTTTGGCGTGCATCAGATGACAATCACGGTCTTTGCGGAAACCGAAACCGCGCTCGACTCTGAGGTCGCCCGCATCCGCGGCATCGCGCATCAGAATGGCATGCGGCTCGTGCGCGAGGTCACGGCGCTCGAAGCGGCTTTCTTCGCCATGCATCCCGGCAACATGGACTACCGGGCGCGCGACATGACAGTGTCGTCGATCAATTTCGCGGACATGGCGGCCCTTCATGCCGCGGACACCGGCACGGAAAAGGCGCGCCTGCCTTGGGCGACGCCGATCACTGCTTTCCAGACGCTGCAGGGATCACTCCACCGTTTCAGCTTCCATGAGCCAGGGGACCCGACTGCGGAGCCGACCAACGGCCATACCCTCGTTCTCGGAAAATCTGGCGGGGGCAAGACCACGACCGTCGCCTTCCTTGCCGCCCAGGCCCAAAGGGTAGGGGGCCGGACGATCATCTTCGACAAGGAAGCCGGATTGAAGATGGCCGTGCATGCCCTCGGGGGTCGCTATGCCGAAGTCCGCGCGGGACGCCCGACAGGACTTAACCCACTTGCGACGGAGGCTGGTGAGCGCGGGGAAGCCTGGCTTCTCGACTGGCTGGTTGCTCTCCTTGAATCCCGCTCCGGGCCCATGACACCGCTGCAGTCCGAGGCGCTCAAGTCTGCCATCGCGCAGAATGGCAAGGCACGCGAGGGTTTGCGGAACTTCCAGAGTTTCCAGGAGCTATTCGGCGATGTCGGTGATGGCCTCGATCTGGCACAGCGCCTCCGCGAATGGGGACCGGACGGCCGCTATGGTTGGGTCTTCGGAGAGGCGAAAGAGCCGGTGGTGGATTTCACCAGCCATGATGTGACGGCGGTCGATCTCACCGAAATCCTCGATCTCGGCACCGAGCGCACCGCGATCCTCGGCTATCTCTTCCGCCGCATCGAAATGCTGATCGAGGAAAAGCGCCCGACGCTGATCCTGATCGACGAGGCCTGGAAGGTCCTCGACGACGAATACTTCGCGAAGAAGCTCGCCGAATGGCTGGTGACGGCCCGGAAGAAGAATGTGGTCGTCGTCATGATGACCCAGTTCCCAAGCCAGATCCGGGGATCGAAAGCCCGGTCGATCCTGGAAGCGCTGCCGAACCAGCTCCTGTTCCCGAACGGCGAGGCGGCCTCGGCCGACTACGAAAGTTTCCGCCTGACCGATGGCGAGCTCGACTTCGTCCTGAACCCGATCCCAGGCCAGCGGCTGGTTCTGTCGCGCTCCCCACGCGGTTCGACCGTTCTGAACGTCGATCTGAAGGCGCTCGGGCCTTTGCTGACAGCGCTTGGCGGCGGTCAGGCCGGGATCAATGCCTTCGGCGCTGACTATGCCGCGCGGCCCAAATTCTGGAAGGAATGATTACCAAATGAAATCAATATATTACATAACTTTGCTTATCGGACTCGGATGTTCCAGCCTCGCGGGCTGCGCTGAAGTGCCGATCACCAAGACCAATTGCTGGGCCACCGCTGGGTCCACTGTGACGACTTCCACCAAGGGCGCAAGCCCGGATGCGGGCCTTGTCTCCCGCGGCAACACCTCGCCCGTCGATGTCATTCCCTGCCGCTAAATCTTCCCGTTCTGTCAGGGCGCTCGTCCTGATGGCGACAGCGCTGCCGCTGGCGGCCTTCGCACAAGGCGTGCCGATTGCCGACGGCAAATCGATCATCCAGCACAGCCTCGAGATCGCGCAG
Organism: Pararhodobacter sp.; assembly: GCF_034676545.1. NCBI lineage: Bacteria > Pseudomonadati > Pseudomonadota > Alphaproteobacteria > Rhodobacterales > Paracoccaceae > Pararhodobacter > Pararhodobacter sp. The sequence continues at coordinate 107,018 of NZ_JAUCBZ010000011.1, read as the reverse complement.
ATGTCCTATCTGACCGGCGCGCGGGAGCTTGAGGCCGACAAGAAGGCGCGGATTGCCGAGTTGCATCAGGAACAGCTCGATGCGCTCGACGCCACGCTGGCGATGATGACGGGCAACACACCATGGATCGGTGATCTGGAAGTGATCCCCGGAGCCGAGGCGGAAGTCCTCTATGATGTCGAGGACGACAGCCCCTATGCAGCGCGGCTGTTCGGAGATGGCAAGACCGGCATCGAGGAGATGATCGTCACTACCGCGAAGAAGTACGCGGGCCATCCGGGCCTCGCGCGGGCCGGTCTCAACCCCGTCGAATTCCGCATCTGGTTCCAGAGCCTCGTGAAACAGGAATCCGGGTTTTCCATCGGTGCGCGGTCACCCGTCGGTGCCTTCGGCCTGACGCAGGTGATGCCGGATACTGCCAAGGATCTCGGCATCTATCCGGCCTACTATGACGACCCGATGCTGCAGCTTGATGGGGGTGCCCGGTATTTCCTGACACAGCTCAACAAGTTTGGCTCAGTCCCGCTGGCGCTCGCCGCCTACAACGCCGGTCCCGGCAATGTCTCGAAATACGGTGGCATCCCGCCCTTCAAGGAAACTCAGGACTACGTGGTCCGCATTACCGGGTTCTTCAACGCCTATGCAGCAAAGATCAGCGGCATCGATCAGGTCGGCACCTTCGATCCGCGCGACATGGCAATCGCCACGGCCTCCAATGTCTCGGACGCAGGGTTGCACTATGGCATGGAAGCAAGCCTCGAGATCGAGGCTTCGCTGAAACGGCTCCGCGTCCTCATCGAGAAGATCCCGACCACCAAGTCGGCCAAGGAAGCGCTGGATCTCAATACCTATGCCCGGGCCGAGGCCGTGCGGATCGCGCTGATGGTAGACCGGGTCAAGGCCGCAAGGGTCAAGGTCGACCAGGCACGCTACGCGCTCTGGATCGAAGCTTACGCCCGCGACGCAACATTCATCAAGGTAAAGGCTGGTTCGGAATGATCCCCAAGCGCATCCGGGGCATCGGCCCCTTTCTCTTCACCGCAGCACTGGCGCTACCGCTCCCAGTGGCAGGCCAAGGCGTGCCCACCATCGACCTCACCAGCATCGCCAAGATCGGAGAGGTGCTGACCGAGGCCAAGCTGCAGGTGCGCGAGATGATCGCCTCGAACCTGAAGCTCGACGAGCAGATCCTGAAGCAGATCGAACAGATAGCCACACTGAAGGCACAGCTCGATGCGCTCCGGAACGGGCTGACGCTGGAGGCCTTGGGCATTCCGGACCCTGACACGTTCTTTGACGACATCCTGCCAGATGTCGCTGACCTGACCGGCGGTCTCATCGCGGCGAAGGACGGGAAGTATTCGCTGATGACGACTTCGGGCAAGGTCGGCGACAAGCCGGCCGGGCAATATGTGTCGGATTTCTTCGCCTCGGTCGGTTTGGACACCGCCACCGTCGACACGCTTTCGAAAAGCGAGGATCCGGGCGCGGCGCGGATCGGCACGCAGGCCAACACGGCCGCCTTCCTGTCGGCCGCGGCGGAAACATCCTCGGTCAAGGCGTCCGAAAGCCTCGAACGGGTGCACGAACTTGTCCAGGAGATCCCGGACACCGAGGGGCTGAAGGAAGCCATCGACCTCAACACGAGGGTCACGGCCGAGCTGTCCATCGCCATGGCCAATATCTGGAACATGGAATCTGCGCAGCTCATGGGCATGGGGGAAGCCGGCGTCATGGATGCCGCGACGGCTGCCGAGGAAGAGAAGTTCATCAAAGTGATCCGGAAGGAATGAAAATGGGCAAGCTCCAACAGAAGCCGTTCAGTGCGGCCCTGATCCTGGCGACCCTGTGGACGGGGATGGCCTCGGCCGAGACCCCTGCCCCGGCCGATCTGGTGCAGGAAGAGTCCTTTCTCGACGTCCTGCCGAAGGTCGTTTTGCCGGACGATGTCCAGCCGATCCCGGGTGCGGTGAACGAAGAGTTCCGCAACTGCGAGGCCCAGTGGCCGCCGGAATATGCCCTGAGCCAGAAAGGGCCGGAGGCACGCGCATATCGGGATATCTATGGCTACGTGAAGGTGCGGAACGTGATCGCCACAAGCGACTGCACCTGTGCAGGGAAAGTTGCAGCCTGGTCCGACGTGGACCTCATTGCAGCATCTATCCGCAAAGAAACCGGAACAGAGCCTCTGAGCTGGCAGGACACCAAGGCGGTCTTCGACGCCTCGAATGAGCTGTTTCCCATCGCCGAGACCATGTGTGGCGGTTCTTTCTGATGGACAGCGTCTCGACCATTCTGACGACTTTGGATGCGGCGATCACGGCGGCGGGCCAACGGTTTTTCGAAGCAACGGCCAGCGCCGTCGGCCCGATCTATTCGAGCCTCCTTGCCCTCCTCCTCGTCATGGTCGGGATCAATGCCGCCCTCAACGTCTACCGGATCGCCATGCGCGATGCTGTGCAGCTCGCTTTCCGCATCGTGATGGTGCTGATGTTCGGTCTTACCTGGTCGAACTTCAGCCAGATCTATCAGGCCGCCAGCAATGGTCTGAGCGATCTGGCGCTGGAATATTTCCGCCTTGGCGGCAGCGGTGTCGCGACCTCCGCCACAGCAGCCATGGATGACATGGCCAACATGATGGCCGGGAACGTCGATAGCGTTTCCTCTGCCATGTCCTCGATCATGCGGGGGTTCGTTGCCGCCATCCTCTATGTGGTCCTCGGCATCCTGATGGCGGTCTATGTTTTCATCGTCGGCTTCGCCAAGCTGATGATCGCCTTCCTTCTGGGTGTCGCCCCGCTCGCCATCGGGGCCACGATCTTCGAGAAGACCAAAGGCATCTTCGAGGCCTGGCTCTCGGCGATGATCGGCTACCTGATGTACCCGGTTGCCTCCGCAGGGATCATCGTTGCCGTCGTGACCGTCGCGCATGATGTGTTTCGGAACGCAGATGCGGTCACCGATCTCGGCTCGATCCTCGGTTTCTTCGTCATCGTCTTTGTCGGCATCTTCGCCCTGATGGCCATACCGAATGCCGTGACGCATATCACCGGCCAGATCAGCCTCGCCAGCATCGCGCCGCAGGCCCTTCGAGTTGCGGGCAAGCCTCTGGAAAAAGCCAGCGACTATTCCGCCCGGCGCATGAACGAGTTCCGCTCCGGCTTCATGACCGGCAAGACCGAACACCACCATTTGCGCGATCAGGCGAGGTCGGATGCCGAACGTGGACATGCCGCGCGGCTACGGCTCGGCCAGTTCATCCGCGACAGCTGAACCAGCCACCCGCCAGCCGCGCCAAACCCCCTTTCCCGGAGCAAGACCATGACAGGTTCACCCCCTGAACTGAGAAGTTTTCTCGAAGCCGAGATGTTTTTCGGCGTGAAGAAACGCGAGCGCATCGCCTATGCGGTGGCGGGCGGCGGGCTCGCCATCGGCCTCATGGGCATGATCGCCGTTGTGACCCTCCTGCCCCTGAAAGAGACCGAGGCCTTCCTCGCCATCGTCGACAAGGATACCGGCGTTGCCGAGCGGGTGGTCGCCGTCGAGAAGGCCGGAATGGAACAGGCCGAGGCCATCCGGCAAAGCCTCCTCTTCGCCTATGTCACCGACCGCGAAACCTATGACCAGCACGACAACGAGGAACGGATCCTCCGCGCCTACACCTGGTCCGAGGCCAATGCGAAGTCGTCCCTCGTGGCGCTCTGGACCGAGGGCCACCCCAATTACCCGCCGAAGCTTTACGGCGAGAGCTCCAAGGTCCGGGTCGACATTCTCTCGATCACGCCGGTGACCGAGACCACCGCGCAGGTCCGCTTCACCAAGACCTGGGTCTCGGATGGCGAGGGCATCCCCGACCGGGAAGGCAAGTTTACCGCGACCGTCACCTTCCGGTTTGAGCCCACCAAACAGACCGCCCTCGATCTCGTCTGGCAAAACCCGACCGGATTCCTCGTCACCGATTATCGCCTCACATCCGAGGCCCTCACCCCTTCGGAAGGCTGACATGACCCGACGCTTCACATTCCTCACGGCGGGTCTTGTGGCCAGCCTCGCGGCCCTGCCCGCCTTTGCCGAGACCGCCCCGAAATCAGGCAGCCATGATGCCCGGGTAACCTATGCCACCTATCAGGAGGGTCAGGTCTACCGGATCACCACGCGGCTCCGGACCGTGACCCTTGTCGAGCTGGGCGACGGCGAGAAGATCCAGTCCATCGCCATCGGCGATCTCGAAAGCTTCAAGATCGACAAGCTCGAGCGGTCTAACCTCTTCATCATCAAGCCGGTGGTAGCGGGTGCCACGACCAACCTGACGGTCGAGACCCAGAAGAACATCTATTTCCTGCAAGTGACGGAAAGCGCCAAGGGCAGTCCGAACTATTCGGTGAAGTTCACCGTGCCGGGCAACTCCCGCGGCACCTCGGCCGGAACCGAGATCCCGGCGGCCCTGCCGATGACCTACAAGGTCATGAAAAAGGGCAAGCGGCTCCCCGACTTCGCGCCGGTGTCGATCTCGGATGATGGGCGGAAGACCACCTTCGTCATCCCGCCCGGTGCCCCAATGCCGACGATCTTCCGGGCCGATGCCAAGGGGCAGGAATATTCGGTCAACTCCGCCGTGCGCGGCACCACGATCACCGTCAGCACCCGCTCCGAACGCTGGGTCCTGCGCTACGGCGATGAGTATGTCTGCGTGACCGCGGAAGCGGGGATCGGCCAATGAGCGAAGAGGATCTGGACGGAAAACTCGCCGCGCGCATGGCTCGTATGAAACCCTCCGAGCTCCCAAAACGCCGACGCGGCGTGAACCCTTACGCCCTCTCAGTGGTGACCGCCGTGGCGGGCGTCGGCGTTGGGGCCTGGCTTGTCCTCGCCGCACCGGATGCCCCTGCCCCGGCACCCGCGCTCGAAACCGCTTCGGTCAGTGACTTCCAAGGAGCGCAAGGTGCCGACGGTTTTTCAATCACGAAGGAAAAGCCGCAGATCGTCCCGGCCGTCCCGGATACTTCCGAAGCGGATCGGCTCAAGGCCGAGATCGAGGCGCTGAATGCCCAGATCGCCGATCTGAAAGCCAATCCCGTAACCGTCACCGATGAGGCGGCGCTCGCGGACCTGAAAGCACAAGTGGCTGCCCTCGATGCCGAAGCCAAGGCGCGGGAGGCCGCCCTCTCTGACCTCGAACGCGAGAACATCCGTCTCCAGACCGAACTTGAGACCAAGGCGCTCGTCGAGGGTGACGCGGAGGCCGAAGCGGCACGAGCCCGCGAAGAGGAACTGGCGCGCAAGCGCCAGGAAGCCGAGATGCTGAAGGAAGCCCAGATCCATTCCGACATGGTCGCGATGCGCTCTTCCATGGATATGGGCGGGGAGTCGGGTGGCGCAGCCCCGGCGGCCGGTCCCGGAGGTGGAGGGGCCGCTGTCACGGGCGATGAGGCCTTCCGACGCGCGGGCGCCAAATCGGCCGAGGTCCGTCAGGCGGAGGTGATCGCCAACCCAGCCTATACCGTGATGCAGGGCACCCTGATCGAGGCCTCGCTCGAGACCGCCGTCAGCACCGATCTTTCCGGCAATGTCGCTGCCATCGTCAGCCACGATGTCTGGTCCTTCGATATGTCCCGCGTCCTCATCCCACGCGGCTCCCGCCTCTTCGGCCGCTACGATTCCGAGGTCGATGCCGGTCAGCGCCGGGTGCTGATTGCCTGGGACCGGATCGTGACGACGGATGGCCAATCCGTGGAAATCGCGGCTTACGGCACGGACCGGATCGGGCGCTCCGGCCTGCCCGGCAAGGTGCGCAACCACTTCCTGCAGCGCTTCGGCACCGCCGCCCTGATCTCGGTGATCGGGGCCGTCCCTGCGATCGCGGCTGCCCGGTACGAGGGCGACGAGGTGGCATCCGACACCGCCGAGAATGTCGGCAATGACCTTGGCGAAGCCGTGAATGATGTCATGGCCGATTACCTCCGCATTCCGCCGACGATCAGCGTCAATCAGGGGGCTGTCGTCATGGTCCGGGTCGATGCCGACATCGAGTTCTACTGATGAGCTACCTCGATACCTATCTCGGGCAGCTCGACGCGGCACTCTCTGACCCGGCCGTCATGGAGCTTGCGATCAATGCTGATGGCACGATCTGGGTGGAACGGTCGGGGCAAATTCACATGGGCCCGAGCGGGCTTCCGCCCCTACCCGCGCGTTCGGTGCGCGATCTCGCCGCCCAGATCGCCAATTCAACCGCGAACACCTTCACGGAAGCCGCACCCCTCGTGTCGGCGGCGGTGCGCTACCGAGATCTGATGCTGCGCTGTCAGGTGGTTGGCACGCCCGCCGTCTCCGGCGGCACGGTCATTGGCATCCGGGTGTTCCGGTCCCGGCAGGGCGCCCAAAAGCGCGCGCCGCGATCCTTCAGCTTCTTGCGGGGCCAAGAAAAATCCCTGGAAGAAGAGCGGCGGGTCATGATCGCGGAAATCCGCGCCGGGTCGGAGGGGGCGGATGTCGATGCCTTCCTCGGGCGTCTCGTCACAGAACGGCTGAACGTCATCGTCTCGGGCGGCACCTCGACAGGCAAGACCGAGCTTGGCCGCAAGCTTCTGGAGATGGTTGCGTCAGACGAGCGCATCATCACAATCGAGGATTCCCTAGAACTCTTGCCGGGCCAGCCCAATACGGTGAGCCTCATCGCGCAGCGCGACGAGGCCTCGCCCCGCTCCGCAGACAAACTGTTGCAGGCGACCTTACGGCTTCGGCCCGACCGGATCATCCTCGGCGAACTGCGCGGGGCGGAGGCCGCGACGTTTCTCGATGCGATCAATACCGGGCACTCGGGTTCGTTCACGACGCTCCACGCCCATTCGGCGAGGAAAGCAATGGACCGGCTGGCGCTTCTCGTCATGGCGCAGGGAACCAAACTCAGCTTCGCCGAGGTCATCCGGTACCTCGAGACCTCGATCGACGTGATCTTGCAGATGGGCCGCCAAGGCGACCGCCGCGGGATCATGGAGATGTATTTCCCCGGGCTCGAGGACTGACGGGCTGCGGTCTTCGCCCCTCCCATTCCACTTTTGATCGGCCAGCGGGCTGAAAGGTTGCATTCATGGATCAGGACATTGACGCCCAGCATCTGAAAGAGTCCGCAGTTCGCGCCGCGACCCAAGAACCCGAAGCAGGTGCAACCATTGGGGCCGCGGAGCGGAAGAAGGAATACTTCTCCGTCCGCTTGACCTTCTCCGGGTCTTCACAGGAGTTCGAAGACCCGCGTCTTGCCGGCGAGGCCTTCTTCCGGGCCGATCCGGTTGAGCGGCCTTCGGTGACCCATGTCGACGGCAACACCGCCCGGACCATGGCCCGCACGGAACTCCATGGGACACACGAAGGCGGCGAAACGCGGTATTTCAAATCGCTGCCGGACTCGCATGCCCCGGATGCGGAATTCCGGGCCGGGTTCCTGGCGGCGATGGAGGCTTCGATCTCCGAGCGTCTTGAGAGGGTCCAAGCCGGTCGGGACGGTGAAACCGTTGTCGAGCGGCTGGATGCCGTGCTGAAAGATGACCTCGAGGCCTACGCACGCCGCGAACCCGAGAAGGCAGCAAGCCTTTGGTCAGATCGGACGGAGGAACCTGCACCGGGACCCATTTTGCAGGCGGCAGTGAAGGCGCGGGAAGGGGTGGTGGAAGCGGAAGCGCAGGTTGGTCAGGTGATCACGGCGGAGAAGCCGCAAGTGGTTGCGACCGGAGATTGGGTGACCACTGACCGGAATGTTGAATTGCGCCCAGTGACTGTCGCAACCGACAGGGGTCTACATGCAGGCTTTGAGGCAAGGGTGCCGGAAGGAGAGACGGAGATCAGCTTTTCGGACCGGGCCTTTGCGACCAGCCGCGATGCCCTGCGCCACGCCTGGGATTTCTACGAAGGCGGCGAAGAGGGGCTCGAGATTGCCATCAGCCGGGCCGCGGCGATGGAGCATGACACGGACGATGATGCGGACCGCGTGCCCTCGGGCCTCGTATTGGAGCATCGCGAACAGCCGGAACTCCCCCGCCCGGAAACCGCGATCTACGCGGGCGAAGAGGCCCAACTCGTCCTGACCCTTGGCCGAGACACGGAAGCGAGTCGCGATCTTGCCGAACGTCTGGTCGCCGATACCGCGTTTCGGCAGGTCGTGGCCGAGCATATCGCCGATGCCGAAGCCACCCTTGGCACCGGCCGGTTTGTCGACGGCGAAGGTTCGAGAGGCTTTCTGCCCGATGAACTCCTGGCCGTCACCTCCTATGGCCGCGATGGGAGTGTTGAGGTGTTGGCCAAGTTCCCGGATGAAGGGCCCCTGAGTGAGACCTTGGCCAAGCATTTGGCCGAGAGCCCGGTTCTCACGGCCCATGTCGAAGACGAAAGGTTGCACAGCGACTTCACGGCTGATCCCGCGCGGACGATCTCCGCCTGGGTGGCGCAGTCGGATGCCCGGATCGACCGACTGCCGTCCGAGCAACAGGAAGAGCTGCGATCCGAAATGCTGGGTATCGCCAAGGAAGCCGCGGCAGCCTTTGGTCTCGACAGAGATCAGGCCGGGCGCGAGGCCCCTCCACGTTCGACACTCTACAGCACGGCGATCAACCCAACGACGTTGTCGATAGCAGGCGAAGAAACGGCACTTCAAACCGGCGGTGCCGGCAATCTGCAGGCAAGTCTGGCCCTCAACGCCGGCCTCGCAGGCATCGACGCCGAAAAACTTGGCAAGCGTCTCGAAACTGGTGCCGCCAACGCCCGCCAAGAAGAAGCCTGGGTGAAATCCGATCTCAGCGACGTCGCCAAGCGTCATGGCTATGACCTCGACAACCCGCAAGGCCGCAGCGCGGCCGCCGAACGCCTGGATCGCTTCTACGAACGCGCCGCTGAGATGATCCAGTCCGCTCGCGGCGTCGATCTGTCGCGAGCCCGTGATCCCATGGTCGAGGCCCTGGACAAGATGGCGAAACTCCATGCCCAGCAAGGCTCCGTCGTCTTCCGCAATGAGACGCAAGCACGGGATTTCACTGAGGAGATGAAGGAGCGTTATGGCGCTTCCGTCCTGAAAGACATGGCCGCCGGGCGCACCGATGCCTTGGCCAAGGATGTTCCCGACGCGAGCGCCCGCCAGGCTATGGCAGCGGCCGTTGTTTCCGCGGCAAAGGAACACCCTTCCCTCGGCCTCAGCGCCCATGAGGTCGAAGCTGCAGAGCGCCGGATGGCTGCCGAGGCCGCGAACAAGCCGCCGGAACATGCGCGCGCGCCTGTTCATGACCGGACACATGCCAAGGACCGGGAATTCTGACCATGCACCGTATCGCGCTGTTGCTCCCGCTCGGTCTGTCGGCCGGGCTCCTCGTGGGCCTCATTGCCGGCGGCCTCGCTCTGAACCTGATCTTGGGCCGCGATCCGAACGCGACCGGCATCTTCGTCCTGATCGAAGAATTCCCGGGTTTCGCGCGGTTGTCGTCCGTGCCTTGGGTTCTGCCCTGGCAGATCGTCGGTGCCTCGACCGTTCTCTTCACGATTGCCGCCGTCGCCCTGACCTTCCGCCAGCAGCTCACAGGCTATGGTCAGGCCAAGTTCCAGGCCCGCCCTGAAATGAAGGCGAATGGTCTCTTGCAGCCCTTGGGCGCCGGCATGGTCTTCGGCAAGCTCGGGGCACCTTCAAAGCGCGCGCCTTACGTCAGCGCCACGTTCCAGAAGTTCCCGCATTGTCTGGTTGTCGCGCCCACCCGCGCCGGCAAGGGCGTGGGCTATGTCATCCCGAACACCCTCCTCTTCAATGGCAGCATCGTCGTCCTCGACGTGAAGGGGGAGATTTTCGAAGCAACGTCTCGGCACCGGCAAGCGGAGGGCGATGCGGTCTATCGCTTCTCACCATTCGATTTTGAACATCCGACCCATCGCTACAACCCGCTCGAACGCGTTGCCCGCATTGAAAACTTGGAACAGCGCTACACGGAACTCGCCAAGATCTCGGACTACTTCCTGACAGTTTCGGACAAGGGGACGGCGGGCGACTTCCTGACCGAAGGGCGCGAGCTGTTCGTGGCTGCTGGCCTTCTGGCCATTGAACGGGGCAAGCCCACCATCGGCGAGATCAGCCGCATCCTCTTTGGCCGGGGCGCTACCCAGGAGGTTTACGGCGAGCATGCCGAGGAGGTGAAGCACCCCAACGCTGCCCAGACTTTCCGCAAGTTTGCAGGCTACTCCGACCGGACCTTGTCCTCTCATGCCTCGGTCTTGGGCGGCGCGGGCATGACGCTCTGGAACAACCCGGCGGTAGATCGCGCCACCTCCGGCAACGACTTCTCCTTCACGGATCTCCGCAAGCACCCGATGTCGATCTATGTCGTCGTCAACGCCGATGACATCCGCACCCTGTCGCCGCTCGTTCGTCTGTTTTTCGGCGAGCTCATCGCCACGATGCGTTCCACCCTCCCCGACCCAAAATCCGAACCCTGGCCCGTCATGGTCATGCTGGATGAATTCGACCAGCTTGGGCCGATGCCCATCGTCGAGCAGGCACTGAAGCAGCTCGCCGGTCACGGCGCGCGAGTGTCGATCATCACCCAGTCGATCCCCGGCCTCGACAACATCTATGGCGAAAACGTCCGGATGTCCCTCGAGTCCGCTGCCGGCATGAAGCTCTACCTCGCGGCCAACGACAAAAAGACGGCGGGGGAGATTTCGGATGCGTTGGGGAAGACGACGAAGCTCTCGGTGTCGGACAGTGTTTCCCGGGATCGGGACTTCATGCAGCGACGCTCGGTCAGCCGGCGAATGGAGGAGCGTCCCCTCCTGACCCCCGACGAAGTCCGGCGGCTGAACCCGGATCAGGCCGTCCTCATCCCGGAACGGCAAAACCCGCTCCTCGTCCATCGGATCGTGTATTTCCAGGACCCGACCTTCAAGGCGCTATTTGAGGCGCAGTCCGGGCCCTTGCCCTATCCGCCCAAGGAAGCTGCCGCAGTTCAGGTGCTGACCGCGCGGATGGAAGCGCTGGAGCGCCGATTGGCCGAAAGGATAGTGGTCGATTTTGTGCGACCTGAGAAGGCGAAGCCGGACACCCCGGTGGAGCCTGAGCCGAAATTGGCAGCCGAGGTTGTGTCGCGGCAGGAAAAGTCAGCGAAGGCGGCGCGGGCAGAAACCGATGCCGAAGTGCAGGCCGAAGGAAAAGCGGTCGCCTCGCCCGAGGTTGATCTCGATGCCCTGAAGCCATCCGTCTCGATCGCAGTTGCCAAGATGAGCAAGTTTTCTCAGAAGCTCACAGGCATGGAGGTTTGAAGACCTCTGGCGGAACGGGCCCTTCTGCGCAGTGATCGTTACTCGGAAAAGACGAAAGCGGTTGCCGGTTCAGTTCTGTCTCGATCGAACAGGAAGCGTAGACATATGTCACGGCAGGCAGGGCGCGGACGTTAAATGGTTGATGTCCACGGCTTGGATGGTGAACGCTAAGCGCTCACCATCCAATGTTGCAGGCGCTAATCACAGCGATCACCGCTTCCCGGTGTGGCTGGTGCAGAATCAGCTTAAGCTGCGTCTTTGTAACGGACGGAGTACGGCTTCATAGAGTTGACCGACTTCATGGAATAGTTGAACCGTGGGTGGAGCCTTTCCTCCATCCGGTGCCGACCATCCATCTGGAAGCCGAGATGCAGCATGGCGATGATCATATCCGTATTTGATACGTAATTGTGTCCAATCACCACGTCTCCGAAGAGCCGGAAGGGCGTTTCTTCGGCTCGGTGCTTCAGGAAGTAGGCACCTTTTTCTTGCGTCGTCTTGATCTTCTCCAGGCAGGACGCATAGGCTAGCGCATGAAGGAGGCTGTCACGTTTCGCGATGTCCGTTACCTTGGCACGAGACTCGCTGATCCGCTTGCGCCAGATTGCCGACCGGACACCGCCCTGCATATGGACGGGCACAGCAGCCAGTTCGTCGCGGATGTGTCGGTTTTCCGGCCACAGATATCTGTTGCCGTAACCCATGTCGTTGATCTCGGGATCCCGTGATGCTTCCTTCACCATCACGGTCGTAGCGAGAATATCATAGACGCGCCGAGCCGTCACGGTGAGACCACGAGCACGGGTGAAGTCCGCCGCCGACTGGAAGGAGAGACTGATTTCATGCTCGCGATCAGGAACCACTTCGAGCGTTTTCCGGAAACCGGTGGCTGTTCGAAAGCCAAACGCGCGCGCAACGAACTCAGGGCGGAGGCTGGGAGCAATATCTGGCAGATGCAGTGCCTCTGCCTTTTTCAGTGTAGGCAAGTCGGCTGCGGACAGGTGAAACGGAATGGTGGCGTCGATCATGCTCATCTCCAGGGCCGTGATCGCCGGTTAGACACGACCATCGAGTGAGAGATCGAGGTCAGTTGCAGTATCAGGAGATGAAGGTTTCAGCCGGCGACAGCTACGGGATTCACCCTTGGAAGCTGAACGTAGTGGTGAGTCGTGCTCGTTGCAACACCATCTTTGATGGAGCTGCGGGTTCGCACATTCGACGAACGCGCGCGGGCTACCGGTGTGGCGCTTGCCGATAAGCGGCGCTATTCTGGCGAGAGGATCCGGAAGATTTCCGGGATTCACGGGCGTTTCGCGATGGCAAATATTTGCCCCCACGGGTAGGTGTAGATCTCGGTCCACCTGACCCAAGAAGCTGGACAGCTAAGTACCGTCATCCAGTCAACGGGAAGCAGCAGTCACCGGGATACCGGAATACAGGTGGGCGTAGAAACTGCACACCGCCAACCCTTTGGAGCGCCTTGTTCCAGGGAAACGTGGCTCGTAGATCCAATGCCGAAAGGAGGCGCGAGCCATGCCCCAGAAGAAGACACCGCCACAAAAGGCAGAAGCTGGCCAGGCAAGGCGTCAGAAGTCCTCGACCGAAAGGATCTTCGGCCCCGCCGTGATGAGCCATGGTTTTACCGGAGTTCCGAACATCCTCGTTCGGGGCCAGAAGCGTCTTGGGTTGAACACGGCCCAGTTCAACATTCTGGTTCAGCTGCTGAGTTACTGGATGGACCCGGCAAAGCCACCCTTCCCGTCGAAGCGGAATCTGCTGGAGCGTCTGCAGATGTCCGAGACGACCTTGCAGAAGCACATTCGCGACCTCGAGGCGCAGGGGTTTCTGCGGCGTGAGCAGCAGACGACCGCGGCAGGGGATTTTGGCTCCAACATCTATCACCTCGACGGGTTGGTCGAGAAGTTGCAGAAGCTTGCTCCGGATTTCGACGATGAGCGGGCTGAGCGTGAGGCCGCGCGGCAGATGACCGAGCGCCCGAATGCACGCGCAAACGCCCGAGCCGCCGCCGCCAGGCAGCGCACGGCAGCTGCAAAGACCGAGGGCTGAGACCGTGTCGATGACTCCGATCCTGCATCCTTCGGGTGCCATCGCTTTCGGGCGGCTGCTGGAGATGCGCGCGCCGGGCATCATCCTGCCGGCCGGCGAGATCCGCCTCTTCCACGGTCGGCACACCGGTCCCAACCGTGGCTTCGGTGCCGCGCATATCTGGGCTGAACACGAGCGCGAGATGATCGCGGCCGGGTTTGCCGAGTTCGGAAACGTGGCGGGGTATGTGGCGACCATAGTCCGCGAGGGCACTCCTGTGTTCTTTGGGGATCACAGCTGGCGGTCTTTGAGGGTTATGGCTGTCCGCTCGCGGACGGGGACGGCTATTGTTGAGCACCGTACGCCGCGTGGTGAAGAAGCGCATTGGTCGGTGATTACCGCCTTTTCAGGAACGAAAACGCACGGTACCCGTGTGGGAACCGTGCGTTGATCGATGTGCTCGCAGTAGCAGCGCGTCCTTAGCTCAAGGGATCGGACGCCACCCTTACGTGTCCTGCAAATGGCTCTCCTGGCAGAACCATCATCCAAATGGGCGGGGCGATATCCAAGCTAACCCGGCCCAAGATGCTCTTTATGGCACATGGCAAAGATAGTGGTTGGGCGCAGAGAGTCAAGGATTGTGGTGCGTACGCAGGCCTAAGGGGAAGTTCGCAGTCATGTCGGTCGACCGCTCCGCTACACCGGCTGCCAGGCACAATCTGTCCAGTGCCGCTGGTAGCGCAGCACGAACTCGGTCATCGACGTAACGTTCGCTTTAGGGTTGCGGCAAGCGCGAGCGCAGGTTGTGACGACCTCTTGGTAGAATGGTCGGGCGACGGAGAGGGGGCCGGCGAAGTTGAGGATCAGATCCTCGAGCCGATCCGCAATCCGATCGCCCCTGGGAACCATGACGAAGCTGGGTGGGGCCCCATAGGTATTGATCAGGATATATCGCCAGCTTGGATCGGCTGCACCAGTGCTGGGAAGCAGCTCCCAGGGGTTTGCGTCACCCCCGTGAGAAATCTCGGTATAGACGGCCTCCAGTGCCTGGGGCTTGCGCGCGATCAGCACATAGGGGCCACGTGCGGTTAGGTAGCCTGAGCGCTCATCCATGCCTATGCCGAGAAGCTCTTCGAGGCGGTAGCGCTGGCTGCTAGAAAGATCAGCCCGGCCCGAGAGGAACCACTGGAGTTGTCGAAGCGTGATCCCGACTTCGCTTGCGATTTCGGCGGGAGGGTTTGGCCAGCACTCAACGAGGTTGCGAGCCAGCGCAGCAACTTCTTCAAGACCGTCGCTGATCGGATCATCGTCAACCTCCGTCTGGTCGACGTCATCCCCTTGACCGGTAAGCAGCCAAACCCTCCCGCCGAAGCCGTCGGGGTGAAAGTACCGCGGTTGCTTCGGTGGTATTGAGGTCTCTTGGGGAAAGAGCCATGGCCCGGGTGTCCAGTCCATCTTTTCCAAGGGGAGCAACCCGGCTTCCTGAACCGGGAGCGCAAGCCACTCTTCAATCTGCGGCCGTGTTTTTGCGGGGGCTGTGGTGAGCGCGCCGCCCTGACTGTCGTAACGATGGTCATGCGCAGCATTTTCATTGAGCGCCAGCACCGGGTCTCTATCAGCGGATTTGCCACTGCTGCGGTCCAGCAACCAGCGGGCGGCGTCCTGCGCTGATCGCAATGCAGCCGGATGGGTCTTATCCGCGGCATTGGTAATCCTGAGATTCACGCCGATCTTTGCCAGGCTTGAGGTCAAATCGGGGCAGGCGGCGGCGAGATGGCGGTTGACCCGCAGCGTGTCCGGCAGGCCGCGCAGGCCGTCAGCCTGCGACCATGCCTCCTGCAGCACGGACAAGATGGGCCTGGGCTCAACAACTGTTGAAAAGGTCATCCAACGCAGGGGAAGGCCTGCTACGCTGAGGCCGTAGATCAACAGCGGGGAAAGGCCAAGTTGCTCTGCGTCTGCAAGTCTGATCGGATCCCGCACGGAAACGACGCCATGTTGCGGGTGCAGGAAAACGAACCGGGCTACAGCAACGTAAAAGAAATGCTCGCGTAGCGTTTGCTCTGTAGGCACCGAGTGTGCTCCAAATCATTCATGTCGGACGGCTCCAGCATAACGCACCGAGGCCAGATCCACGATGATTAACTCGAATTTCTTGTCCGTCGACTTGCGGGCAAACCTCCGCGCGGACGTTTCGTGTGACGGCTATTCAGGGGAAATGCTGCGAAGCAGTGGTACGATACTTGTATCGTGCTCGCGTGCCGCCAACGTGCATTTGCCTCACCAGGAGGTGAAAGGCTGCAAGCGCGATCCGAGGGGGTATGATGGAGGTTGTGCCACCCCGTTCAGCCAATCCGGCCCTTACCGGATCTTCGACCTCGCAGACTGCCGCACCGCCGCGTTCCCCGAAGCGGCCAGTCAGCGAGGGACGCGGCATCGCGTTGAAGCTGAAGCTCTTCTCAGACCCGCGCGGGCGCATTATGATGCTACTCCATTGACGGAGGAGATAGAAGCGTGGGGCATAGCGGCAAATTTTGGATCGAGAATGGATTCATTTACGGTCCGGAAATGTCGGGTAAATTTTGGATACAAGACGGGTGGATTTGGGGGCCAAAGAATAGCGGAAAGTACTGGATAGACAGTAACTGGATCTGGGGGCCGAAGAACGGAGGTAAATTCTGGATCGAGAGCGGCTGGATCTGGGGGCCTACACAACTTCGCCTTCCGTGGCTCGATTGAATTCCTTGGCGGAGCACCGGCTGGGCCAGTGGCATCCAGCAGTGCCGGGCCCGGCCCTTAGCGGACGGTCGCCACGAAGGATGTCACGGCAGCTTTTGAGGAACCATGGTGCCTCCCCTCCACAAGCACCGGCTGCTGGAGGGGACGGGTCTGAAAGCCGACCTTCTCCAGCCTTCGCCCGGTGGCTCGTGGCGCAATATGGCCTCCCAAGATAGCCCTGCGGGCACGGCGGGAAATCCAATCTGCCCTGCGGCGTGCCGTAGGTCTGCCATTGGCGGTCACATCGCGCCAGTGTATCCCCCGTCAACGAACAGCACCGTGCCGGTCACGAAGGACGACGCGTCGGACGCCAGCCACAGGCTGCCCTGCGCCACTTCCTCGGGCTGGCCGAAACGCTCCAGCACACTGAGCTTTTTCGCGAACTCACCCCGGTCCAGCCCCATCTCGTCAAGCAAGGCCTTGAGCATCGGCGTGTCGATGGCACCCGGCGCGATGGCGTTCACGCGGATGTTGTGGCGGCCGTATTCCATCGCCGCGTTCTTGGTCAGGCCGTTCACGCCGTGCTTGGCGGCGACATATGCCATCGTGTTGGGCTGCGGGCGGAAGCCCGAGACCGACGAGATGTTGATGATCGACCCGCCGCCGCCCTGCGCCACCATCTGTGCCAGTTCGTGCTTCATGCACAGTGCAGTGCCCTTGAGGTCAACCGACATCAGCCGGTCCCAGTAAGCCTCGTCGAATTCGGCGGCTGGAGCGTTGTCGGGCCTCAGCGCGGCATTGTTCACCGCAGCGTCAAGGCGCCCGAAGCGTTCGACGGCAAAGGCCACCGTCTGCTTCACCTCGTCGGAGATCGACACGTCGGTGCGGACAAAGGCAGCTTCGTCACCGGCGTCCAGGATCGATTGCGCAACCTTCTCGCCCACCTCGGCGTTGAAGTCGGTCAGCACGACCTTGGCGCCCGCCCGGGCGAACAGTCGCGCCGTCGCCTCGCCCATGCCCATTGCGGCACCGGTGACGATCGCCACCTTGCCCTTCATGACGGGGAACGTCTCTGGTCCGGGGGGCGCTCTTTCCATGTCGATTTCCTTTCGTTTCAGTATCCAGAAGCCGATTTCGGGGCGGCAACGGTCAGGTTCAAGGACCGGGAACCAGCCCCTGCGCACAGGTAATGTGCCGGCAAGGCCGCGTCTGGCGACGCTGGCCTCAGGGCGTGAACAGCGCCTCGTCCAGTTCGTAGGCATTGGCCCAGTTCAGCCAGTAGACGTCGGTCGGCCCAAAGATGTGGTCGACGACGGTCCATTCCCCCTGCACCTTCCGCATCAGGACCATGGCGGTATCGCTCATGACGCCCTTCTTCATCTCGGCGGCGTAGGGTGTATTCGCCCAGTTGATCCTGCTGCCGTCGGGGTTGTGCGGGACGGCCTGCAGATAGGCCCAGGTCCCGTCGGTGCGCAGGACCGAGGCGACGAAGACGATGCTTAGGCCGATTTCCGCCTCGATGGGTCCGCGCGCGGCCGCCATCAGCGCCTTGCGCAAGTCTGTGCCGCGGGCGGGGCTCGTCAGGCGGTCCACCCGAACAGGTTCTTTCGTGACCTCGTCATCCCAGGCCGGATCGACACCTTGGGTCCAGTCGCCGGTCGAGGTTCCGGGGCCGAAACTGTTGGCCATGTAGGTTACGACCGGATCGAACGCCTCCTTCAGGGACGGCGGATAGGCGATCTCGAACACCTGAACCAGGCCCGAGGGATCGAGGATGACCTTGCGGTAGTAGATCACGCCCCCATCGCCATAGCCCGACAGCACATACCAGCCTTCGCCCGACTTGCGGTAGGTCACGCTGTCGGTGCCACCCTGTTCGATATCCTGGCGCATCATCTCGTCCTGTGTCAGCCCAAGGGCGTTGTACTGCGCGAAGACATAGAACTGCGACTGGCCGTCCGCCGACACGAAGGTGCGGCCGTCGCCGCTGTCCGGCGGCGGCTCAGCGCGGAAGTAGCTGGCGGGGTATTCGATGAAGGTGCCATAGCGCCCGTTGCGGTAAAGCGTGTAGCCGGCCTCGCCTTCGATGAAGGCGTCCGGGTCTTCGGCCGGTTCCTCTACGGGCATGACCGGGGGCGGCGGCGGGGGCAGCAGCAGTTCGGCCTCTGCGGCGACGGGCGGCTGGGGTTGGGGCGCGGGTTCGGGCGCGGCCGAGTGCTCGGGCGCGGGCTCTGCGGGCAGGCCAGAGAAGGCGGCGCCCACTCCCGCATCCTTCAGGGCGCATTCCTCCATCCCCTCGGGCCAGTTGAACCGCAGGCCCATCAGCAAGTCGCGCAGCGTGTCTCCGCTGAGGAACCTGTTGATCCCGGCCCAATACAACGCCACCGGCTCTTGCCCCGGCAGGCAGTTGCGTGAGATGTTCAGGAAGTGCCAGCCGGTGACCGGCTGGCCGTTGTCCATGAACTCGGCCGAAGTCGAGGGCCAGCCGAACTGGGTCCACTCCATGTAATAGTCGCCGAAGAAACTGGGCAGGCGGCCGGGCGGCACCAGCGCGGCGAGGCCGTTTGGCGGCAGGACCGCGGCGCCGCGCGCCACCGTGACCACCCCCCGCCCGTCCGGGTGCATCAGCGTCAGCGTGCCCTCGCCCGACATGGCGATCCATCCCTCGCGGGCGCTGTAGGTCAGGATGCCATTCAGCGCCGTCCCTTCGGCCTTTGCGGCCGGCGCGGTGGGGGCCGGCACACCAACGGCCTGGAAACCCGCCAGCCCGTCCGGGCGGGCTCCCGGGGAACCGGCAACGGCCCCGGCTGGCAGGTTCGCCGCGCCGCAAGCGGCATCGCCGCGCGCCGGTTCTATCGCGTCCACAAGCTGCGCCACCTGTTCCGACCGGTAAAACGAGGGCAGCCCCTCGAACCCGATGGCCAGCGTATCGGGGCCCGGCAGGCAGGTTTCGAACACGAAGATGCGGGTGGTGGTATCGGCGTCGCTGCCGTCGGAGAACCGGTTCGACCGCTGGGTCCATTCGTAAAGCAGCGCCGGCTGGTCCATGAGCGTGACCGGCTGGCCCGCGACATCCGACGGCAGATACCACCTGTTCAAATGGCCCGTTGCCGGATCGGCGGCATAGCGGTAAAGCGTGACCTCGCCGGCCAGGTCGCGCTGTTCGTAGGTCAGCACCTCGTCGTCGCTGTGGCTTTTCGTGTCCCATGTGCCTTCGACCGGGGCGACAAAGGCACCGCCCAGCACCGGCTCGCGCAGCACGGACCCCGGCGCGGGCAGGTCCAGCGAGGCGAGGATGCCGGCATGCACCGACCGATACGGGTCAAGTGCGTCGCCATAGGCGCTTTGCACGATGACCAGATGATCGTCTCCGGACACCGGGACCTTCGAGATCAGGATCTCGGCCCACATCTCCACGCCGGATTCGGTGACCGAAGAGGAAATGCGACGGAAGACCCGCCCGTTCTCGAACGTCACCTGCCCCAATTCGACGATCGTGCTGCCCGAAAAGGTCTGGTCCGGGTCGTCTTCCAGCATCAGGCCGAAGCCGGGACCGGTGCGGGTGGCGACATCGCCGCCGAAGTAGATCACGTTCTCGTCGCTGCGGCCCATTTCCTGCCAGCCGGGGGGCAGCGCGAAGGCGATGCCGCGGAACATCTGCCCCGACCAGCCCGCGGGCGCCTCGCTGCGGGCGATGGCGACGGTGTCGGTCGACGATTGGGCCGCAAGGGGCGCGGCAAGGCCCAGCGACAGCGCGAGAGCCACCGCGGCGGTGCAGGCAAGACGGGTTGCTTGTGTGGTCATGATGGGATCCTTTTCCTGCGCCGGCCGGTCATTCGCCGTTGTTCAATCGCTCGATGATCGCCTGCGGCACGGTCATGCCGTCCACGTCGGTGCCGATGGCGCAGTCTTTCCAGATGGCGGGGTCGGACGGCAACGGGTTGCGCGTGCAGCCATAGCCCGAGACGATGCAGGGCGGGCCGGGCTTGTTGCATTCATAGCGCGGGTCGTATTCGCCGTAGGTGTCGGGGTGGTAGATCTGCGTCGTGCCCATCTGGCCATAGGCTGCGCGCTGGCAGATGCAGGTCATCATGTCGTCCGGCGGCAGGATCTTCAGCACGCTCAGCACGTTCAGCAGTTCGTCATGCGGCAGGGCGATCAGCGTCTCCATCCCGATCTCGGGCAGCTTTTCCTTGACTTTGCCCGGCTTGGCGATGTCCTTGCAGTTGCCGTTCGCCATCGGCAGGTTCATCCGGTGTAGCGTCTCTCGCTCGACCTGCAGCTCGGCGAGTGTTTCAAGCCGATCCTCCATCGTCATGTCGAAATCGAAGCCGAGTTTGGTCAGCGTCGCCTCGTATTGCAGCTTTTCGGCCAGGCGGGCCAGTTGCAGTTCCTGAAGCGCCCGCGCCCGCTCCTCGCGGTAGTAGGCGCCGCCCGGTTCGGTTTCGGTGATCGCCCATTCATAGCTGATCTCGGACGGATTGCGCGTCGGCTCGAACACGCTGCCCGGCCCGGGCATCGGGTCGATGATCCGGCCCATGCCGGGTTTCGGCTCGCCGCTGTCGGCATGTTCGCGCAGCCATTGCTCGCGCCGCTTGCGTTCGCCGCCGGTGGCCTCGTCCTCGGCGATGGCGGCCAGCTTGGCCTGATATGCGGCGTCCTGTTCGGCGTCTGCGGCGGCGTGGCGGTCCTCCTCGGCCTTGACGGCAGCCTCGAAGGCGGTGGTGTCGCGGTTGATCTCGGCCAGGATCCTGTTGCTTTGGGCCTGCAGGTTGACGATCTCGGTGCCGATCTCCTCGGCGGACCAGTCCTCGCGGCGGGCCTCGTCATAGACCTGCTGCGCCCAGTTGCCGTGCTTGACCGCGATGGTATCGCCCCAGTGTTCCTTGACGATCTCGGCCGACTGCCAGGCGTTGTAGAGCGGGCCAATACGCGAGAAGCGGTTCTTCAGGCCCGCCAGCCAGTCGGTAAAGTCACCGCCCAGCCCCACGGGATCGGGCAGCGTCATGGTCGCCAGAACCTTCGTCGTCATCCACAGCGGGCGGTCCACCGTGCCCAGGCTGTCGCGCAGGTTGGTATCGGCGATGCGCGCGTTCAGGAACATCGACAGGTCGGCCGCTGCGGTGCAGGGATTTCCTGCCCCTCGATCAGCCGCGCCGCCTGAAGCAGGGTTTCGGGGTTGTAGGCATCAAGATCGGCCACATCCGGCAGCGGAAAGCCCGCGGCGCGAAACTCGGCAAAGCGTTGGCGCAGCGGGACAAGTTCGGCCACGGCGGCCGAGTTGTCGATAACCGCCGTGCCGGATTCGATGCCGGCGGTGCCGTCGCCGCCCGGCAGGCCGAAGATGTTCGCCGGATCGGCCACCGTCTGCGCCAGCGCCGGCTGGGCCAGCGCGATCAGGGCCGCAAGGGCAAGGCGGGGACGGGTCGTCATGGCACGGTCTCCTCAAGCTCGGCGCGCAACAGCCGCACATATTCTTCGGCATCGAAGTCCCTGGTGCCCATCAGCAGCAGCCGCGACCGCGCCGTCATGCCTGACGGGGTGATCCAGCCGCCGTCCACAGACCGCAGCGTCATCTTCGCGGCGCCATAAGGATCGAAGGACCGCGACTGGACGGTGGCGAACAGCGACACGCCCTTGCGAAACCCGATTAAATCGGGCGCGTGAAGATCGGTGATGCCAGGCAGCGAGACGGTCGCGGCCCCCCTGTCGATGCGCAGGGTCAGCCGCCCGTCCCAGCCCGCCATCTTGGCCGCTGGGATGCGGCGGGTCCAGGTGGCGTAGAACCCGCCTTGCACATGCAAGAGCCAGTCCTCCGCCAGCCGCCCCTTCGCCTGCCGAACGAGGGAGATGAAGATCTCGCCGCTGTCGTCCATGTCTGGCTGGGGCGTCTGCGACAGGGTGACATATGCGCCATCCGTGGCGGCAGGATCGAAGGCGAAGTCAAGGCGATAGGCCGTGCGGTCAAGCCGACGGTCCAGCACCGCCACCGGGGCCGACGACAGCACCCCGGCGCGGCCGCCCTGATACCCCTCGGGCGCTAGGACCACCACCGCGCCATCTGCGGTGAACTGCCCCGCCTCTTCGAAGGTCAGGCCGGCGACGCCGTGGCCTTCCCAAGGGGCGGCGGGATCTGGGAACAGGCGCACCACCGGAAGCGGCTCTAGGGCAGAGGGGGGCAGGTCGTCGGCAACCGCGGGTGCGGCGGGCATGCGCAAGAGGGTAATCCGGCGCATGGCCATCTGCGCGGCCTGGCTGTCATGGTCGCCCATCGCCAGCACATAAAGCCGCAGGCCGGCACCCGATTGCAGCACGGGCCAGGGCAGCACGTCGTCGGGGAAGCCTTCGGCCACGATCTGCACCCCTTCGGGCGTCAGCACCAGATCAACCACGGCGGGGATGCCTGGCACGACCGCGTGCAGCGGTTCGGCCGTGTCGATGGTGCGGGTCAGGTAATGCGCATCGCCCACCTTGCGCCAGTGCAGCAGGGCGCGCGGGCGGTGCGGCTCCTGATCGGCGTAGGACATCGACGCCGCCAGCGCCACCTGCACCCCCTGCGTCGCAGCCGGGTCGAACTCCAGCCGCAGGCGGGCGCTGGCGCCGGGGCCGAAGCGGTCAAGCCAGATGACCGGTTCAGGCGAAAACAGCCCGAGGCCCTGCAGCGCTGCTCCCGCGGCGTCAACGTGCAGGCCGTCGCCAACACTGATCAGCGGGGCCGAGCCCTTGGGGCCGTGCAGCGCGAAATGCGGGCCGGGGGTGCGGCCGTCGAACAGCTCCACCTCTTGGGGCGCATCGGCCAACAGCGCGCCCGGGTCGGCATCGGCGGCGACCGCCACATCCTCCATCCGCACACCGCGCAGGGCCAGCAGTGCGGTAACCTCACCCGACGGCGCGGTGGCCGAGATCTGCAGATGGAAGGGGCCATCGCCCGGCAGGGCGGCAAGCCGCCCCTCCAGCAGCACCGCGCCGGTACCGTTCGAGACAAGGATCAGCCCGTCGGGCCGCATCTCGATCTGCAGGCCGGCAAGCGCCGTCGCGTCGGGCAGCGGCATGCGGCCCTGCATCTTCTGCTGCACCGCAAGCACCAGTTCGGGCACGACATCGCCGTCCCGTTCCACCGCCAGCCAGACTTCGTGGTCGTGCCAGTCACGCTGGTCTTCCAGCCCCGGTTCAACCAGCGCGATGACGATGTTGTCCAGCCGCGCGGTGTCGAGGTCGATCGACAGCCGCGTGGCAAAGCCGTCCGATGCCGAAGGCAGCCGCACTATCGGCGCCGTGGTGCGCAAGCCCGTAACGCGGAAATCCGGGCCGGCCGGCACCTCGGCGACAAAGGCCCCGCCCTCGAACCGGGTCCACTCCGCCTGCCCGCGCCGCGCAAGATGCAGCGCCCAGTCGGGGGATTCCACGCCCGCGAACAGCTGGCCCGGCGGCTCTGCGGGCTCGGCCGTGGATTTGGCAGCAGCATGCGCGGCGGGCGCTGTAGCGGCCAGATCCGCAACCTCGATGCGGAACCCGGCGGCGCCATCGGCACGCAGCAGGACCAGAAGGCGGCGCGCGGGGTCGGCCAGCGCCACGTCCCTGCCACCCGCCGCCGTCAATGCTCGGAGCCACAGCATCGCGGCTTGCGGTTGGCGCGGGTCCTGCGGCAGCGAGACGACGGCCGCTTCGATCGTGCCAGCCGCGCAGCCCGCCACCACCTGCGGCGCAAGGGCCATCGCGGCCAGCGCACCGGCAAAGGCATCGCCCGCCACGTCGCGCGCGGTGCATCCGCCCTCGAAGCCGCTGGCCACCAGCGCCAGCGTCTCGGCCGCCGACAGCGCCGCCGCGGGGGCGGCAGGTGCGGGCGCGGGAGGGGGCGCTTCGGCTGTTGCTGTCGGCGCCGGCTGACCGAAGGCAAAGCTCGCCGCCATGTCCGCCAGTTCCTGCCGCAAGGCGGGCGGTGCGTCGGCGGCGTGCAGGGAAGCCAGCATCACGTTGCCCTCCGACGCGCTGCCGGTGAAGATCCAGGCATTGCCACGTCGGAACGGCAGGGTGATGCCGGCAAAGGGATAGACCTCGGCCTCCAGCGTGACAGCCACCCCCTCGATCCCGGCGAAGGGATCATGGCTTTCGCCGAGGATATCGGTGGGGATTGCGGTTTCGGCCAGAAAACGGTCCCACCACAGCAGCACCGTGTCGGCCGTCGCCAGATCGAACACCGCGACATGCAGCAGCGCATCACCCGCCGGCGACAGCGCCACCAGACCATGCCCCTCGTCAGGACTGACCGGATGGATGGTCCAGCCCGCCGGAATGGCCAGCGAAAACCCACCTTCGGCGTGATGGTTCCGGCCGCCCGATGCCGCGGTGCCCGGCGAAGCCTGCGGCACGACCGTCGCGGCCGAGGCCGGGTCGCCGGCAAATCGCACCGACTCGGCGATCGGCAGCAGCAGCGCCTCCAGCGCCTGCGGATCGGCATCGCTGCCTCCCACCGTCAGCAGCAGCCGTTCACCATTCCGGTTCAGTCTCTCGAACGCGATGGTAACCTGCACCAGCGGCCCGGTGCGCGATTGCCTGACCAGCGCGGGCCCGGCAGGAAAGCTGCGCGTCTCGGCCGACAGCTCTCCATCGTGGCCAGTCAGCGGCTCGTCCGGGAACCACCAGCGGACCATCAGATAAGCCCCGCCGGGACCGGTGAAATCGACCTCGCGATCACCCCGCCGGCCCGCCTCGGCCCAGTCGGCGGGAACCTGCGCCTCGGCTTCGCCCAAGGTGTGCAGCGCCTGCGCCCAAGCCGCCGCAGGAAGGAAGACCGCCAGGCAGAACGCCCGCAGAAGAGTCATGGCCAGAAAACCTTTCATCGTCAGATGCGTCTCCTCAATGTGCCGGCTCCAGCCTTGGCAGGCCGCGTTCGGTCAGTGCGCGCTGGACACGGGCAAGCCCGTTTTCGAACCCTTCCCGGGGAAGGCGCCGGCTGCGGCCGGTCCGTAGCACGATCTCGACCCCCGTGCTGGCCCGCGCCAGCAGCACCGCACCGGCAGCACCCGGCGGCAGGAACGGTGCCACGGCACGAAATACCCTCAACCGGTCGCGCCGCCAGGGCCGCCAGCCGATGATCTCGTCCCAGCCTATCCGTTCGGTTCTCCGCAGGCTGCTGATGCTCAGCCCGGCAGGACCGACCCAAAGCCCGAAACAGGCGTTTGACGCCGCGACGAACAGCAGGGCCAGTGGCGCAGGCAGAAGTGGCCAGATCAGCAGCGCCGAACCGTGCAGCCCCTCGGCGCCTTCGGCCCGGCCGATCCAGACCGGAAGCGCCACGAACAGGGCAAGCAGCCCGACGCCGATGATGTCCGGCCCGATGACCGCGCTGCCGCGGTGCATCGTGCTTGTCCCCGCAGGGAACCGGGCTTTCGGCCAGAGGATGTATAGCGCCAGGCCGGACGCAAACCCGAGCATGACCGTCCAGAGAGGAGCCGTGCCTGAGACACTGGCTGATAGACAGAAGAGTGCCGCCACGACAGTACGCAACGCGATCTCCGAAGCTCCTTTTCCCGTGGGCCAACTCAACGTGATTATCTCGCTCATATCACACCCCGCGATCGGCCGAGGCAGGGACGATCTTGATTGCCAAGTCCACACCGACCGTCCTCCGAGATTTGAGAATGTTTGCAGATGCTAAGAATTTAGCAATGACGTGGATCAATCCGCCCGCGACTCCTCGACAGAAGACTGGGCCCGGAGATCGGTGGTTACGGCGGAGCCGTCCAATGGAAGCTTCAAGGAACGTCTGAAAAACCTGCGCGTTTTGGCGTGATCTGATAGGATTTGCGGGGCGCGACGAGGAGCCCCGCCGATGCCGAAATAGCCTGCCTTTCCCGGTCTTCGAGACGCGATGAAGAAGAAGGTAACGCGGCGCGAGCAGTTCCTGACGGAGATGGAGGCGGTTGTTCCGTGGGGGCGGCTGCTGGCGCTCATCGCGCCGCATTACCCCAAGGTCGGACCTAAGGGCGGGCGCCCGCCGATGCCGCTGGAAACGATGCTGCGGGTCTACTTTCTTCAGCACTGGTATGCGCTGAGCGACCCGATGGCCGAGGAAATCCTATACGACAGTGAGGCGATGCGTCGGTTCTCCGGGATCGAACTGGGTGACGACCGCATTCCCGACGAGACCACGATCCTGAATTTCCGGCACCTGCTGGAACGGCACGGGCTGACCGAGGCAATCTTTGCCGACGTCAACGCCCATCTGGCCGACAAGGGTATCACGCTGCGCTCGGGCACGCTGGTGGACGCGACGATCATCGACGCGCCGTCATCGACCAAGAACAAGGCCAAGGCCCGCGACCCCGAGATGTCGTCCACGAAGAAGGGCAACGACTGGTATTTCGGCATGAAAGCACATGTCGGCGTGGATGCGGACAGCGGCGTGACCCACAGTCTGGAAACCTCGACCGCCAAGTTGCACGACAGCCAGGTCTGGGACGAACTGCTGCACGGCGAAGAAACCTCGGTCTGGGCCGACAAGGGCTATGTCAGCGCCGACCGGGAGGCCGCATTCGCGGGGCCGGGCAAGGTCTGGGGCGTCATGCGCAAGGCCCCGAAGGGTGGCTCGCTGCACCCGGTCGACGAACGGATCAACCGGATCATCGCCATGGTGCGCGCGAAGGTCGAGCATCCTTTCCGCATCATCAAGCGTCAGTTCGGCCACGTGAAGACCCGTTACCGCGGCCTCGCCAAGAACCGCGCCCAGCTGTTCACACTCTTCGCCCTCGGCAACCTGTTCCTGGTGCGACGGAGGCTGATGGCATGAGGACGAGCCTGCCTGAAACCCACGAAAGGGCCGCTCAGGCGGCTCGAAATGCACGAAAACAGTCTACGGACGCAGGTATTCGGGTGGCACAACGAGTCACGCGGCCATCTTGGCGCAGCCAAAGCCGTTGATCAGACGTTCCTCAACGTGCGGAGCGCGTCACCTTCCTGCGATGTGCCTGGACCTGTTGCGGATTGGTGCCGCTGCTTTGATCACGTAATGTGCAGCAAAGGAGATGAACCATGGACACAGGCAGGACGGATGAATTTTGCAGGGATGCGGTGCGGATCGCGTTGACGAGTGGGCTTTCGCGGCACGTAATCATGCTGGGCCGTCAGCAACCGCATGAAACGCGATCTGGCGATCCGGGCACTGAAAATGTCCATCGCCCCGCGGTCCCCGCTTCGGGGCTGCATCTTCCACAGCGATCGCGGCGATCCCTGCCTTGGGGGGCAAATCCCCGCGTCAGGCGGCATGGTGACGATCCGATGGGCGACTACGCCTTCGGCTGGATCCGGGCAGAACTCGGGTTGCAGGAGCATCGGAAATGATGGGTGACGCGGTAATACGCAGGGCCAAGCGGTTGACGAGCGCGCAGATCTGCACCGACAACAGCGCAGAAGCGCCCAAACTTCATGCGTCATCCGTCTATCTCGGTTTGGGTCCGATTGTGCTGTTGCCTCAGTTTTCGAGACATAACCCGCTACCAGTTCCTTCTGAACGCACGGGAGGCGCAGAGATGATGCGATACCTCGCCGCAGCGCTGGTTGTCCTTGCGGCCCCGGTCAGTGCCGACCCGATAGGCGATGGCTCTGACCTGGTGCAGGAGAACTGCGCCCGCTGCCACGGCGTCACCGCCGAGGATCACAGCCCCAATCCTCGGGCAATACCGTTCCGCTTCCTTGGCAGGCTCTATCCGATCGAGAGCCTGGAAGAGGCACTGGCAGAAGGGATCATGGTCAGTCACGAAATGCCGGAGTTCGTGCTGGAGCATGACGAGGTCCTGGCACTGATCGCCTATCTCGATTCCATACAGGTCCGGTGAGAAGAGGGAACTGAACCGCAGTTCTGACTCGACCCGGAAAGCGGACGTCGTTTCTTCACAAGCCAAGGGCTGCTTTCCGCCCGATACGATTTATCAGTATATAAGCGGTGGTCGATGTTATATTGCCTTGTCGGCAAAGCCGAAGACGTGGCGGGCATGGTGGACAGGAGAGAAGCTATGTCCATCGAAACACTTCCCGCCCTTCGTCCCACACGCGCGCCTTGGAACAAGGGCCGCATCGTCGGCCAGAAACGCCCGCTGTTGCCCAAACATGTCTGGTCGATCCGTGTGCGGCTGGAAATGGCGGACAACAAGCGCGATCTCGCGCTGTTCAACATGGCTATCGATTGCAAGCTCCGGGGTTGCGATCTGGTCTGCCTGAAAGTGAACGATGTTTACGCCGCAGGCCGCGTTAAGGAACGTGCTTCAGTCACGCAAAGCAAGACGCGCAAGCCCGTGCGCTTTGAGATCACCGAAACCACGCGACTGTCGGTGGAGCGTTGGATCCGTGATCCAGAAATGATCGGTTGCGAATATCTTTGGCCCAGCCGAGTTCATGCGTAACCGTCCGGTCTGACCGCTATCCGTTCCAGCGCCAAGGCAGCAGGTCATCGACCTTCGTGATCTTGTATTCCGGGATGCGGGCGAGGGTGTCGGCGAGCCAGGCGTGGGGATCGATGGCGTTGAGTTTGGCCGTTTCGATCAGCGTGTAGGCGATGGCAGCGGCCTTGCCGCCCGCTTCCGATCCGACGAAGAGGTAATTCTTGCGGCCGAGGGCGATGGTGCGCATGCCGCGTTCGGCTGCGTTGTTGTCGAGCTCAAGGATGCCGTGGTCGAGGTAGGGACGCATGCGTTCCATGCGGGTCAGGGCATAGCGGATGGCGGCGGCGAGCGGGGATTTTCCCGAGATCGTGGTGAGTTGCAGGGCCAGCCAGCCCTCGAGATCGTCGAACACCGGGGCCGCATGTGCCTTTCGAAGTTCGACGCGGACATCCGGTGGCGAACCTCTGGCTTCCTTTTCCACGGCGTAGAGTTGGGCTATCCGGCCGATGGCGTCTTCGGCGATGGGGGAGCCCTGCGACCGGTGGATGTCGACGAACTTGCGCCGGACATGGGCCATGCAGGCGACCTCGCGGATGGCCCCGGAACGGTAGAGGTCCTCGAAGCCAGCATAGCCATCGGCATGCATCCAGCCGCGGTATCGGGCGAGGTGGTCTTTGGGGTGCTGGCCTTTGCGGTCGCCGGAGAAGCGATACCAGGCCGCGGGCGGTGCCGTTCCACCCCAGGGGCGTTCGTCACGAGCATAGGTCCACAGCCGGGCGGTCTGGGTCTTGCCGGTGCCGGGCGCGAGCATGCTGATGGGCGTGTCATCGGCAAAGATCGCCTCGGCCGACAGGACATGGCGGCCGATGGCGTCTGCGACGGGTTCAAGCAGGGCGGTGGTCTTGCCAACCCAATCGGCCAGGGTGGACCGGTCGAGGTCCAGCCCTTCGCGGTCGAAGATCTGGCTCTGGCGGTAAAGCGGCAGGTGGTCCGCATACTTGCTGACCAGCACATGGGCCAGCAGACCCGGCCCGGGACGACCGCGCTCGATGGGCCGCGATGGCAGCGGAGACTGAACAAACTTCTCGCAGCAGGCACAGGTTAGTCGAGGGCGGACAATGCGGTTCACAATGAAGCGGCCCGGAACGTATTCCAGCTCTTCCGTCACGTCTTCGCCGATCCGGCGCAGGCGCCCGCCGCAATCGGCACAGGCATCTGCGCCTGGGCTGAGTTCCACCTCCATCCGCGGGATGCGGTCGGGGATCGGACGGCGCTTCGGTTTGTCCTTCTCTTCGACGTCTGGCAGCTTCATTCGTGCGGTCATCGCAGCGGCGGCAATCTCACTCGTCTCCAGCGCCAACTGAAGCTGCTCCGCTGTCTCGGAGGAGGCCCCGAACCGATGCGCCCGGTGTCCCGCGAGCTGATGGCGCAGCTTCTCGATCAGGATCGCTTGCGCCTTGACCTCGGCCAAGAGCCGCGTTGTGAAGCTGCGCAGCTCCTCGGGGTCTTCCGGCAAATTCAGGGTCTGATCGAGCATGTAAGGAGTTTATCCCACTGTATTCCTTGTGGGAATCCTTCTCGCGCGGGGCAGGCGATTATCCCGCAGCCAGAGGCCGCCACGTCCGTTCCGGGGCCCGCCAATCGATGCCTTCCAAGAGCATCGACAGTTGCGCAGGCGACAAAGCCACCTTGCCCTCCTTGGCCGAGGGCCAGACGAAGCGGCCCTTCTCCAGCCGCTTCATGAACATGCAGGCCCCTTGGCCATCCCACCAGATGACCTTCACCAGATCGCCCCGACGGCCACGGAAGACGAAGAGATGCCCGGCAAACGGATCCTGCTTCAGCACCGCCTCGGCCTGCGCGGCCAGTGCCGCAAAGCCCTTGCGCATGTCGGTCACTCCGGCCGCCAGCCAGACCCGCGTGTTGGCCGGGACCGGGATCACGCTGTCAGGCCCCGGATAAGCCGCGCCAGCGCCTCAGGATCATAGCTGCCGCTGATCCGCATCCGGTGACCGCCCGCCACCTCGATCTCGATGTGGTTCAATGCGGCGGGCATCGCAATCGGCCCCTTCGCCTCTGCGACGATCTCCACCGGCAGAAAGCGCAAACCGGGATCCTCTGCCCCAGACCGGGGTGCGGGCCGATACTTGGGATCGCGCAGCCACTTGAAGATCAGGTTCGCATTCACCGTGTAGCGAAGCGCCACCTGAGCCACGGAGACGCCGGGCGCCGTCGTCTGCAAGCAGATCGAACGCTTCTCCTCATCCGTCCAAAGCCGCCTCGTTCGCCGCGCCATCAAGCACCATAGTGTCCACTATCCTTGGTGGACACTAACCGGCACCATCGCGCCGCGGCAGAGCGGTCAGACCGGACGGTTACGTTCATGCGAGCCCGCACCTGTCGACACGACAATATGCGCGGATCATGCGCGACTGGGTTCTGTCGATTGGGCTGGAACCGAGCGCCTATGGCACCCATTCGATGCGACGGACCAAGGTTGCCCAGATTTACAAGAAGACAGGCAACCTTCGCGCTGTTCAACTTTTGCTCGGGCATACCAAGATGGACAGCACCGTTCGGTATCTTGGGGTTGACCTGGACGATGCGCTGTCGTTGTCAGAAGGGATCGATCTGTAACAACTCCGCCGACCGGCGTGCCATGCGCCGGTCGGCCCTTAGCAGACGTTCACGTACAGTCTCCGCTCTTTGGCGCAGCTTCCCCATTGCTGCCATTCGTGCGCCTCGCAGAACTCTTGGAGGATGAAGGAACGCATCTCGGACGTTCCAGATCTTGATACTAAGGCCGCGTTCGGTTCAGGACAAAAACCGTCATTTGCGCGATGAGCTGTTGAAAGAGACCCTGTTCCCGTCTCTGCACCATGCCCGCGCCACGCTGGCAGCCTCGCGCAAAGACTATAACACCGAACGCCCCCACTCCCGCCTTGGCTGGCCGACCCAAGCCGAGTTTGCACAAACCTTCGCCCGGCAACGGGGACTCACGCTGCGCAACCCGCAAAACTCCGCGCCAGCCCCCGTTGCCCAACCCGCCCAAACAGGCAAAACTCAAACCCGGAGTCTCGTTCACACTGGATAAAAGTTGGGGGCAACGTCAACGTCTACCGATATGATTGATGTCACACTTCGGTGCAGGGACCGAAATGATAGCCCGACAGGCCCGGCATAGCCTCGACAGCCTCTTTGAACCGATCAGAGCAAAACAGCGCGCCTGTCACGTCATCTGCCCAAAGGGTCTTGCCCATCTCTGCCGCAGCAAAGACAACACGGCTGTTGAGTGTCGAACTGGTGAACACAACGGCCGTCTTGTCGAGATGCGGCAGGTAGGACCGATGGATATTCGATCGCTCCAGATCGACAGTGCGCGTGTAGGCCATGACCAGAACCGCGGCATACCGGCCGGGGGACGGCTCTTTTGCGCGTTTGAACCACACATTTGACAGGGGTATGATCTGATGTTGCGCGGGGCAAAGCTGCTCGATCAGGTCAGCCAATTCAACACTGACCACCATCAAGCTGCCCTGTATCCCGGCACAATGAAGCGGCTTTTCTGGCTTTTGCATCAATTCGACACGGCAGCGCTGCAACAGTCCAATTTCCGCCTCGTTCAACGCGCGGGCGCCGTTCAGACTGACGTCAAATTCGAAGATCTCGGCGTCTTCGTCCCATTCATTCTTGCCATCAGGCGGCAATATATGCGCACCGCTGTGATGGGCGCCCACGACGCTGCTATGCAGATTGTAAATCGTCATTAAGCCACCAGCGCTCCCTAACCCGTCTTCTCCGCATGGCCGCCCCAGTCAGACGGGTTTCAGGCAGGGGCCGCTCACCTCTAGGCTGTCCCCTCGCACATCTGTGATCGACCGCTTTGCGAAAATCAAGCGGGATTTTCTGTCACTTGTCACTGCGGATCAGTTGGCAGCAAGTCTGCCGCCAATTGGGCAAAATGGTCTTTGTGTCCTTTGAGCGAGACTGCTTCGAGGTTCATTGTGAAATTCCAAATTCAGGAGACAAGGATTATCTCGAAAAGAAACCTATCACTTGGCGTTGATGATGTGACCTCCTCCTTTGTGGATCCTCACAGACCCACCTTGGCACATCAATGCCACCCGGGTGCGGTCACAGCTTCAACGCGCCTGTTCTATCCAATGTCATGACAGGGGCTGCGAAGTGTTCACCTCTGCAGTCGTGCGACTGGCCTTTAGCCAATCGCTTGGACTGGCACCGGCGACGCGCAGGAACTCGCGGTTGAAGTTCGACTTGGTGTTAAACCCCGAGGCCAGCATCGCCTCGGTCACTGTCTCGCCGCGCAGGAGGAGGGATTGGGCATGACGGATACGTTCGGCGTTTACAAAGCGCGAGACGTTCTCGCCGGTTGAACGGTTTATCGTGGCCGACAGCGCCTTGGCCGGAACACGCAGTCTCCGGGCAAGTTGCGCGAGCGTCAGGTTCGGGTCGAGGTATGGCCTTTCCCGCGCATTGAAGGCCTGCAGCCGCTGCCATAGCTCGATATCCGGCTCGGGGGTTTCCTCTTCAGCCTCTTCTGCTTCCGGAGGTTCTGCCCGCAGATATGGGGACAGCGCGAACAGGCCGATCAGCAGCAGGTTGCCGACCGAAAAGACTGTGATGATCCAGCCGCGCGTTTCGGCCCGCCCAGTGGCCTGCGCGAGCACGATCAGCACATCGCTCAATGCCGATGCGACCAGGGCCGCGCCGATCACCAGCCATATGCGCGCAGGCAGGTTGCCATGCGCCAGCAGGGCCTGGGGCTGCGCGTCGGCACCGCGCAGGGCCTGCATCAGGATCGCGATGCCGTAGCCGACGAAGGCCGCGGGCAGCAGCACGTCAAGGAAGGCGGGCGCCACCAGCAGCGCTGCCAGGGCCGCCAGCGGAACCAGACCATGCAGCAGATCGCCCCGCGCCGCTGGCCGCAGGGCGGTGGCGACATAGGCCAGCCAGGCCACCGGCGGAACAAGGGCGGCGCTGACGGGCTGCACCCACCGCAGGCCCGGCACCATGTAGTGTTGCGCCAGCGCGATGATGAAGGACTGCGCCGCGCAGAGCGCCAGAAGCAGCCCGAGGACGCTCAGCCGCCGCTGTTCCACACAGAGGCGCAGGCAGGCGAAGGCCAGCAGAAAGGAAACAAAAACGGGGATGGGAAGGGTGGGCATCTATGGGTCACGGCGGTTGGGAACAGCTCACGCCTAGTCCGAAATCCGGATCATGGCGACCTTTTTCCGGATTCAGGACGCAGGCCGCGGCGGATTCGGGCGAGGCAAGGCTCACCTGAAACCCCGGATCGGAGAGACCCCGATGAAAACCACCGCCCTTGCCCTTGCCCTTGCCACCCTCGCCAGCGGCGCCCTTGCCGAAGGTGCGGGCCTTAAGATCGCCCAGATGCACATGCCCCATCATGACGCCGAAACCCGTGTGGCGATCTGGTATCCCCGCGCGACGGGCGGCACAGAAGCCGTCTATGCCGAGAACCCCGTCTTTCGCGGGGTTGAGGCCTTCACCGATGCAGAACCGGCCGCGGGCCTGCACCCTGTAGTGCTGTTCAGTCACGGGATGGGCGGCACCGACCGGGCGCAGGCCTGGCTCGCCTCGGCGCTGGCCGGGCGGGGCGCCATCGTGGTGATGGTGAACCATCTGGGCTCGACCTGGGGCGATCATGACATGGCGCGCGGCGTGCGGCACTGGACCCGCGCGGCCGACCTGTCGCGGGCGCTGGACGTGTTGACGGAGGACCCCGACCTTGGCCCGCATCTTGACCTGACGCGGGTGATGGCGGCGGGGTTCTCCTTTGGCGGCTGGACGGCGCTGTCGCTGGGGGGCGTGACCGGCAATCTTGACGGGATCGTCGCGGCCTGTACTGCGCAGATCGAGACGATGGAAGCTTGCGACGTGTTCTTGTCAGACAAGGTCGGATTGCAACGGCAGGACCAAGGCTTGTGGAACGCAAGCTACGCCGATCCGCGTGTGACCTCGGTGGTGGCCATCGACCCCGGTTTCATCTGGGGCCTTAAGGCGGCGGATGTGGTGGGCCTTGTGCCGGACGCTGTGCTGATCGGCTTGGGCGACCACCAAACGCAAATGTCTGCCACGAACTTCACCGAAAGCGGTTTTGCCGCCCTGATCCCTGATGCCAAGGTCATGCAGCTTGCCCCGGCCTTCCACTTCACCGCGATGCCGCTCTGCCAGCCTAAAGGCGCGGCGATCCTTGAGGCCGAGCAGGATGACCCGGTCTGCACCGACCCCTCGGGCACGGATCGGGAAGCGGTTCATGCAGCGATCGTGGATACCATCGCCGAGGGTCTTGGCCTGTAAGTGAACTCAACAGCGATGTCGGCGGGTTTCCCCCGCATAGCTGCCATTCTCGCCGGATGTTTGGCGCAAGGCGACCGGCAGACACGGGCCGCGCTCACCTGCCCCGGCCAGCGGGAAGAATAAGCAAGCCAAGTGACCTGATTCCGTGCCGCAGCCTGCGGCTCGGAGCCCATAGCTCCCCCGGAACTTTATGTGTTATCTCACCCAAATGAAGAAATATGGTCGCACGTTTCACCTACCTTTCTCCCCCGGTGCCACCAGCGATGACAAGATCATGTCATCGTTGGATGGGCTGATGGTGGACGACCTCGTCGTCACCGAAAAGATGGATGGCGAGAATACAACCATTCATGCCAACGGTTCCCACGCGCGCAGCCCGGACAGCCGTTACCATCCTTCCCGAGACTGGCTCAAAGCCTTCGCTGCTGGGATTTCACCCTTTCTGGCAGACGGCGAACGCATTGTCGGTGAAAACCTCTATGCGCATCATTCGGTCTATTATAGCGCTCTTCCCTCATACTTTCTTGGATTTTCCTGGATTGTTGGGGACGAAGTTCAATCATGGGATCTGACACTCGCTCGGTTCGAGGAGCTGGGTATCCTGCCGGTCCCGACGCTTTACCGCGGTCCATACCACGCCACCCTGTTCGATCACTTGATGCAGACAATTGATCTGACAACACAGGAAGGTTTCGTTGCAAGGACCGCGGCTTCGTTTGCAGAAGCTGAAATGCCAATAAAAATGGGAAAATACGTCAGGGAGGGGCATGTTCAGTCAAAAACCCACTGGATGAAGGCCGAGCTGATCCCCAATCGCCTTTCTGAAGATTGACGGCGGCCCCGTCCCGCACTGCTGCCGTTCGTCTTGGGCGCGGCGAACTTCCGCTTCCCGCCCTTCGCGACGCCTCTCGCCCTATCTTCACCCTGAGTTTTTCTCCTGCCGTTCCGCGATCAAAGCCGCGAGTTCAGGCAGATCGGCACCGGCCAGGCCAGTCGCTCCAATTTCAATCAATCTGCGGTCCTCCTTGGTCATGCCCTTCTTCGGCCATGCCGACTGGAACCTGTCCAGGGCCTCAGAAAACCCGGATGCCCAATCGCCCTGCGCCTTCTTCGATCGACTGGAAATCGAGGCCGCGAACTCGGCGGGCTCGGACGCTATTTCGGCAACCGCCTGGGCACGCATCATCAGAAGGTCCATGAACCGCTGGAAGCGGGACGGGTCGATCCGGGGCAGGACGGCGTCCAGAATCCGGGGCAGCCACTGGTTCGGCATGATGATTTTCGGCGCGATGACGATCCCGGTCAGGTAACCGTCAAGCCAGTCAGACGAAAGGCCCGTTCCGCGCAACAGCGCGGCAACTTCACCCTTCTTCTCGGGCTCGGGGGCCGCTTCGGCCAGTTCCTCGAGCGAGGCCTCCGGATCGAAGTCCGGATCATCCCGCACCCAGGCCTCGATCGTCTGTTCGTGTATATCGAGCATGACCGGGATCCTCTTCAACTCCCGACCATCAAGAAGCGCGGTGGCGCAAGCAACAAAACCGGTCGCATCTGGATGAAGGCTTGTCTCCAGCACATCGGCGCTGCGGGCCATGATACGGGCCCACCAGTCGCGCCGGGTCTCGAGCCATTTCCAGAGCGCGGCCTCCGCCGAGCGGGCACTGCGCGCCTTGTCGAGGGCCGCATGGGCTTCATCGCTGTCCTCGAACCAGCTCTCGATGATCTCGTGCCGATCCCACCAGTCTTCGCTGGCCATGATCAGGGCACCCTGCTGACGTGAAGGCAGCTCCTTGACTGCCGCGAACGATCCCGTGCCGGCAATAAGATCCGGCGTCGATCTGGCCTCCGGGCGCAGCCCGTTGAGGCCGCAGAGGCGCGCCACCTCAATCAACCCCGGAACCGGCGGCAGACCATGGGCGAGGCCATCGGCGAGCGCGAGAGACACGGCCCGGCGCAAACAGTCGGCCGTCCCGGTCAATGCGCCGACATCTTCCGACATGCGCTCGATGATCGACTTCTGCTCCCGGGCGGTAGTACAGGGAATGGTATAGGCGTCCTTTACGCCTTGCCCCTGCTTGAGAAGAAGCATCGCCATCTTGCGTTGCGATCCTGCTTGCAGCGCGACACCGATGCTCTGCGCCCCACCCCCATCCGGCAGGGTCATGCGGATGCCATGGATCTTCCATGGGGTCACGTCCGGGTCGGCAATAACGCCTTTGCGCATGGCCTCTTTGAGAACCAGATCGACCCTGCCCCGTGCCGCATCCTCGGGCATCCAGCTGCGCAGAACAACCAATGTCGCCAGTATGCGCCCCGGAAGGTCGCCGCGTACAAGACGATCCGCCAGGCCTTGCGCTGCGGCAAGGCGGATATGCGGAGCCGGGTCAAGCAGCCAGAAACAGGCCAGATCGGCATGGAGCGCATCGCTTCGACCCACCGAATAGGCAACCACCTGATCGCGCATCTCCGGGGGCATGGCCGGGAAGCTTTCGGTCAGGGCATGGTGCAATGCAAGTGGTTCGCCCTCCGCCTGCTGGATCAGTTCGGTGAAGAGCCCTTCAAGCAGGGCTTCGCCTTGGGCGGGATTGGCCGTACGTCGCCCCGTTTCCGAAATGACGCCCTCGCGCTGCAACTCCAGAGAAGCCGGGGCGGTCAGGCCGTTGCGTGTCCAGAGCTGGGCGAAGATGAGGTTGTGAGCAGGCGTCATCCGCCCCTGCCGGCGCGCAAGATCAAGCGCGTCTTCGACAGTCTTGAGAAAGGTCTGGCCGCGCGACTTGCCGTTTTCTCTGGCGATACGCGCGGCGTCGAGGCCGGCACCGAGAAGATCCACAAGGCCCTCGTCATTCGGCGAAGGGGTTTCGATTGCACATAGTTGCGCGACGATCTGGCCGCCCAGGGCCGGACGATGCAAGAGGTCGAAACTCATGCGTTCCAGAACGTCGCGCCGCGCGCCGAAGCCATCGGCGCCCGCCGCCGCAAGGGCGGCCAATGCCTCATCGATCCAACTCTTTGCCACGTCTCACCCGCCGTACTGTCCGAATTCAGCGACCAGCCTAGCGAAGTGGCTGTCCCTTGTCAGGAAGAGATGGCAGCCGTGTCTGGCGACAGAATGGCGGGCCCGCCGACCGTGGCCAGAGCCGACGGAGCAAACCGGGGGTGGCGCGCACCGGGACCTGATCACAGCTCCCAATCCGTCACGCCCTTGCGCTCCGATTGTCCGGCCAACTCGCGCTCCGCCACCGTCGCCTGCCGCAAAGTCAGTCCCAAGGCCACATGCGATTTCGCGGCTGAGACCACTGCGCGGGCGATCCGGTGGCGTTCGGCCTGATCCCCGACATCCTGCGCCAGCGCATCTGTCCGGCCTGCGGCGAGGTCTGTCACGATGCCCGCCCCATATCGCGCCCGCAATTCCGCCGCGAACCGCCCGGCATGGGTATCGTTGCGGAACCCGACCTTCCCCTCGGCCTGCATGATGCGTCCCATGGACCGCAGCGCGCGCACAAGCCGGTCGTTCTCAGGCGCGGTTTCATGGGTAACGGTATGGTCAATCGCCGCCGCCGCTCGGTCATAAAACCCCTGCAGCTCCCCGGCCATGCGCCGTCCCTGCTCCGGGTCGCGCAGGTCCAGTCGTCGCCGTCCGGCGAGGAGCAGAAGATCGCTGCGCACCCAATCCCGCTCTTCCCAGGCGTTCGCCGCGCCCGTTTCCAGACGGATGGCGATGCGCTCGCCGCTCAGGCCAAGTGCACTCGCGCCGGCCACGATCTCCGCGCGCAGCCGCTCCGCCGCCCCGGGCTGCAGGGTCGTCTCCGCACGCCCCCGCGTCAGGGCGTCGCCTTCGAGCGCCATGCCGTAAATCACCGACTGCGGCATCATCTGCAGAAGCTGCGCGCCGCGGGCATCGCCAAGCCCACGTGCGATGTCGACGGCATAGCCATAAAGCTCATCCCGCAGGCCCTTCCGCTCCGCGATTGGCGCCTTGCGGATCCTGCCTTCGGTCTCGGTCATCCATCCGCTGAAATGCCGCTCCAGATCAGCACGCTCCAGCGTCGCCGCCTCGGCCGGGAAGGGTGAAAGTACCCCTCCCTGCCGAAGTACTTCCTCAGCCTTGGCAATCTTCTCGGCGATCTCCGGCAGCCCGGTCAGAGCCGCCACATGACTGAGGTTGCGCATGGTGTCCGCCGTGCGTGCCATCGTGGCAAGTGCATCCTCCAGCGCCCTACCCTTGCGCGGCCGTTCCTCCGGTGCCCTACCTTCTTCCCGCGCCCGTTCGATCTCTGCCCGCGAGGGGCCATAGGTCAGAAGCCCCCGTTCCGCGCGCGAGGTCGCGTCCAGAAACACCCCTTCTTCCGCCGCAATGGCCACCATGCACGTTTTCATCACGTCGAGGTTGAACACATGTTCCCTCGCCATGAAGAACCAGCTGTCATTCAGGGTGCCTCGGTTGTTCACGACAATATGGACATGCGGATGCGCCCGGTCGGTGTGCAGCGCCGCGACATAGGACCAGATATCGTCCTGATGGTCGCCCGACTGGAACATCTCGAAGGCCCAGGCCTCGGCAATCAGCTTGGCCTTCTCCGGCCGCACATGGGACGGAAAGCTCAGCAGCAGATGGCTGGTGTGCCCGTTCTTGGGCGACCCACGCCAATCTTCGACCCAGTCGCCGATGATGTCTTTTCGTTCGTCCTTGGTCAGCCCCTTGGCATCTGCATCCAGCACGACCCCGTTGCCAAAGATCGATGCCGACTTCGAGAACAGATAATCCATCTGGGCCGCCAGCTCCTTCGCGTTCGCCGTGCCACCCTTGCCGATCTTCTTGATGACCGCGGCGTTCGATCCCAGCGAAAACCGCCACAGCTGGCTGGCGCGCGGCGAGAATCGAAAGCCCTGCCGAGAGGAAGAAGAGGGACCGGGTTTCACGCGCCCTGACTGGGGACGCAGAAAGTCGAGGTCGCCTAGAACAGCCTCTGCCAGCCCGATCGGACGCGATCCGGGCTTAACCATGGCGCGCACCCTCCTGGATTTCGACAAACTTGCGGAACAGCGCCACGCCCTGCCGCCGGCGTTCCGCGATGATCTGGCTCAACATCTTCGCCACCATTGGCAGCGACCGGCGCAATTCTTCGACCGATGCCCATTGCGCCCGCACCATCGGCGCCCGGCCCCGGTTTGCCGCCAGCGCAATCTGGTTCACGTTGGTACCGATCTTCGCCAACTCGTGGCGGATCTCTTCCAGCCGCGCGCTGTCTTCCCGGCTGAACTCGAGGAAGCCCGAGGCCATCCGCACGACCGACCTCACACCGTCAGAGCGGGATTTCGCGCCGAGTTGGGTGCAGAGCGCATCGAAGGCTTGAAGCTCTTCGGCAGGCAGACGGCAACTTACAACCTGGCCCAAGCTCTCGACTCGCGGCCGCCCGCGGTGCGCCCGTTGCTGCGCTGCAGAATCAGCCAGATCGCAATTCGCTTTGGCTGAAACACCGGACCCAGACTTAAGTCGTATTTTGCGCGGCTCTGATTTTTCTGCCAACTTCCGCCACCGATTATTTGTAGACACATCGCATTTCCTGCCACCTTCTCTATCCCCTTCTTTCAGCCCTTGATCAAGCACAATCTATGCGCGATATGACCACTTGCAGGTTGTGTTAACCTTGGGTAACTCACCTGCCACCGAGTGCACTTCGCTGATCGCTGAATGCACAAGGCGCAACCGGAGAAGGTGCACATCCAAGCCCTTGGCAGGAGGGCATTTCCCGGGCAGAAGTGGCGGTAACGCCCTGTTTTGTTTGATGTACGGACCCAACCGTTCAGTGTTGCGGGTTCGGAGAAAGGAAGTGTGGGATGCGTCTTGTGGCATCAGCGACGTGTGATCAGGGCTACGCCTTATGATACACGCATTGCGCGATCAGATAAAAGACATACGCATCCAGTAATCAGACCAATGATTAAAGAGATACGCCTTGCGCAATAGGGTTTGCGCGAGATGGTTTCTGATATCCGCTGTCCGGGTTCGGAATAAAGTAAGCATCCGGCGTAGGCCGCAGTTATGTTGCTTCGCTGTGGCGAAGGTTTTCCGGCTCATCATTTTTTTGGTCAGCCATGATGCGTTCGATAACTGCCGGATCACACTGCTCATATCGGAGGAACTCGAGGATGCCGCCATCCCATGTTCGAATGTCTGCAAGGAGCTCCTGCAGGCATTCGATGCCGCGGTCCGTGAAGGTTTTGATCCCTTCCTCGGTGCCGTTGTCGACCCAGATCATCTCGCCGTAATCGATGTTGTCGGAATTGGCGCTGGTGATC
The DNA here is from genome assembly GCF_034676545.1 of Pararhodobacter sp. Classification (NCBI taxonomy): domain Bacteria; kingdom Pseudomonadati; phylum Pseudomonadota; class Alphaproteobacteria; order Rhodobacterales; family Paracoccaceae; genus Pararhodobacter; species Pararhodobacter sp. The sequence continues at coordinate 65,952 of NZ_JAUCBZ010000011.1, read as the reverse complement.
TCGATGAGCTCGGGGCTTTCGCCGATCATTTTGGCGACCTCGTCGATCGTGTAGGTGTGTGTGACGCGGGCCATCAGGCGGCCACCTTCCGATCAGTTTGGCGCCAGTTCCAAGGGAGCAGTTCCGGCAGACGAGAGAGGGATATTTCTGGCGTCCGCGCGAGGACGTCAGCCAGCCAAGCCTGCGGGTCGATGTCGTTCATCCGGGCTGTGACGATCAGGGAATACATGAAGGCAGCGCGGTCGCCGCCGCGCGGTGATCCGGCGAAGAGCCAGGCTTTCCGGCCGAGGGCGACGCCGCGGAGGGCTCGTTCGGCCGCATTATTGGTGAGGCAAATCCGGCCATCATCGAGGAACCGGGTGAAAGCTTCCCAGCGGCCGTCTTCCTCGAACATGTAGTTGATGGCCTTGGCGACAGGGTTGTGCTTCGACATCCGGGCGCGTTCGGATCGCAGCCAGTCATGTAGATCCTGGACCATCGGACGCACCAGCCGCTGACGGGCGTCATGACGGGCCTCGGCGGTCAGGCCGTTGATCTCGCGCTCGATATCGAAGATGGCGTCAAAGCGTTGAACGGCTTCCAGCGCCACAGGCGAGATCTCCTCGGCCACCTTCTTGCCCTTGCGGGCCGTGGCTTTGATATCCGCCAGTTCGAAGAACTTGCGCCGGGCATGCGCCCAGCACAGCGCGCTGCGCACCGGCGCGGGCTTGTGATCATGGCGATAGAGATCGTTGTAGCCGCCATAGGCGTCAGCTTGCAGGATGCCAGTCCAGCCCGTCAGATGCCGGGTCGGGTGTTCTTTCCTGCGGTCGGTGGAGAAGTAGTAGAGCGCAGCCGGAGGCGCCCCACCCCCGAAGGGCCGGTCATCGCGCAGATAGGTCCAGAGGCGGGCGGTCCTGGTGCCTCCCTTGGCCAGAAGCGGCACGGTGGTGTCGTCCGCATGCAATCGTTCAGTGCCGAGGACATGAGCACGGATCAGATCGTGGATCGGCTGCAGCGCCACGGCACAGGCGCCGACCTGGTCGGCGAGGGTGGAAAGGCTGATCTCAACCCCTTCCTTCGCGTAGCGCTCGGCCTGCCGGTTCAGGGGCTGATGCTGGCCGAACTTCTCGAACAGGATCATGGCCAGCAGATTGGGCCCCGCCCAGCCCCGAGGCGTCGGATGAAACGGCGCGGGCGGCTGGCTGATCCGCTCGCAGTCGCGGCAGGTGAACTTCTCACGGACGGTCTGGATGACCTTCCACTGCCGGGGGATCACCTCCAGCGTCTCGGTGATGTCCTCGCCCATCTTCACGATGCGCGCGGAACCACAGCAGGTGCAGGACGTCGGCGCCTCAACCACCACGCGCTCGCGGGGCAGATGCTCGGGGAACGGCTTGCGGGCGGGGCGGCGGCGCTCGAAGGCCGCGACCATCGCCCCCGGGCCCGTTGCCTCGGTTTTGGCCCGGTCATCGGCAATGTCGGTCTCGATGTCCTCGAGCTGCATCTCCAGTTGTTCGATCAGCCGGGCATGGCGTTCGGCGCTATGGCCATATTGCTCGCGGCGGAGTTTGGCGATCTGCAGTCGAAGGTGCCGGATCATGTCTTCGGAGGCCGAGACGATCGCCTGAACCTGGGTCAACTCCCCCTTGGCGGCGACCAATGCGCCTTCTGCGGCAGACGCGCGGGCCTCTGCCGCGGCGAGTGCGGCGCGCAGAACAGCGATCTCAGATGCGGTCTCCGACATGCCGAAGACCTACCACGGAACCCAAGAATAGTCCAATAAAACAAGGGAATTTTACCCATTAACCCGCTGATGCTGGCCGCTGTGTCCAGCGCGGATTGCGCCAATCAATTCCTTCCAGAAGATAGCCGAGCTGCGCTGCCGAAACCGGAACGGCTGAGCCATTCTGGCTCACCGGCCAGATGAACTTTCCGGCCTCCAGCCGCTTCAGATACAGCGACATGCCGACCCCGTCGTGCCACAGCACCTTGATCAGGTCACCCTTGCGCCCCCGGAAGCAGAAGATCTCGCCACCATGCGGGTCGCGCCCCAGCCCCTGCTGGACCTTCAGCGCCAGACTGTTCATTCCGCACCGCATGTCCGTTACCCCGCCTGCAATCCACACGCGGGCCCCCGCCGGAAAGGCAATCATCGCGGGTCCAGCACGGCCAGCAACGCCGCAAGATGCGAAGGGGCCAGCGACACAGAGATCGTCATGCGACGCCCGTTCGTCAACGTGATGTCGATCCGGGCATCGTCGGCTTCCCGCGATGGCTGCTCCGCTGGCGTAGGCGGGGCGCCCGCAATCACCAATGGCACGAAGCCCCCACCAGCCCCCGACGCGCCAAGTGTCCCGCTGCGATACTCGCGCCGCCAGATCGAAAGAAGCGACCGGGAAATCCCATACCGGCGCGCCGTCGCCGAACCCTGCCGGAAACCGCGCAGGCTCTCTTCGACGATCCGGATCTTGTCCTCGTCAGACCAGTGCCGACGACGGCCACCCTCATCGGCGGCGAAGATCTCGATTGGTGAAACAGTTGAAGCGCATGCCATAAGGCAATGCCTTACGACCATTTGCTCAATCAGAGCAGACGGCCTTCACCGCAGGCTTACGGAATAAAGCGATGTGATTTAGGATAAAAGATTTCGGCGATCCGCATTCAGAAAAATGGGATAGTCGATATGCGAGGTGAGGAAGGTGGTATGGGTTACGGAATACGGGTTGTGCTGGTGATGAACAGGAAGGGCGGATCGGGCAAGAGCACGCTCTGCCGCGCCCTTGCCTCTGCCGCAGCAAGTCGCGGCGAGACGGTCACGATCTTCGACACGGATGCCTCGAAGTCTTGCCTCAAGTGGATGCAGGCGGGGCAAGAGGCCGGAAACTGGTCACCCCATGTTGAGGTGATCCACACACTTGATGCCCACCGGGTCGTCGAGGCGATTGACCATATCTATGAACAGCCAGACCAGGAGCATCTGATCCTGATCGACACTTTCGGCGGCGGGTCAGAGGCACAGGATGTGCTGGCCGTTGCCGCCCACCGGATCATCTGCCCGATGATGCTGTCGCGCGGCGATCTCAGCGAGACGCTCGAGACTGCCAACTGGTATTTGAAGCTGCGCGGGCGGGTCGACAATCCGGATGAGCTTGCCGGCTTCTCCGTGGTGTTCAGTCGCGTGCAGGTCCGGCTCTCTGAAGCGGAGCGCGCGGTGGCGGATGAACTCTTCCGGTCGCTGCCTGCCTGCGAGGCCTGGCTGTCCAATCGCAGCGCCTATGTCCGGATGGACAAGGAAGGGCTCCTCGGCCCGATCGCGGACAAGACGCCAAATCGCGGCTTGGCGGCGCATCTGCAGACAGCCGTGAAGGAGGCCGGGGAGCTTCTCGACGAAATCGATCAGTTGATCGCGGCCCCGGCGGTGGTCGCATAATGGCACCGCGTAAAGATCAGATGCGGATCATCCGGCAGGATGCGGGTTTTTCAGCGAAGCTTGGGTTTGGTGGGATGGTCGCGCCCCCGGCGGAGGTTGAAAGACCGAGCGCGATGCCGTCGGCGCCGGTCTGCTCCCGGCCAGAATCGAAGCCCGAGCAACCGGCAATCGTGACAGCCGCCGCACATGTCATGCCCCAACGCGATGATGATGGCGGGTTGCCCATCCGCGGCCAAGAAGAAGCCCGGAAAGAGGAGGGTGAACCGCGGACACCACTGCACTTGGCGCAGCGCCATGCGGTGCCTGCCCCATCCGCAACGGCCCGGGGTCAGGTCGTCTATGTCGCGGTGTCGCTCACCGCCAGGCAAGCCCATCTCGCTGAAGCCTGGGCCTCAGTGGCGCGGTGCTCGGTCCAGTTCCTGATCCGTCGCGTGGCGCAGGGACTGCGTGACGAGGCCTTTGACGACTGGGAACGCGATGGCATGCCCGAAGTCAGTGAACCTCGCGGTGCACGGGGCAAGCATCCGACCAGCGTGACCTTGACCCTGCGACCGCCTTTTGCAGCCGACCTGGCCGCCCGGCACGATCCGCTTGGGGTTCTTGGTTTGGCGCGGGTCATGGGCCCGGCCTTCCGCGCGCGGTTCCAGGAGGCATTCGACATCGCCTTGGACAAGGCGCCGCTGCACACGACAACCGAGGGAGAAGAGAAATGACTGATCAGAAATCGAATGCCCTCGACGACGACACGTCGGCAGCCAAGTTTGATGTTGGCAGGCCTGTGGAATGGATGGTCGACCCGGATCATCGCGAGAAGATCCTCGGCGTCACCTATGAGTTCAGCCATACCGGCGAGCGCAAGACGGTTTGGTACACAGCGAACAAGCGGCGCGCGAAGTGCTTCATTGTTTTGGAGGTCCTACAGTTGCTCGGAAAGGAGACCACCTGACAATGACAGGTCGCAACGTGGGCAACCCCTTGGTGGCCAATGCGCGCGAACCGGGGGGGGCAAGCCATGAAGTTTCTGAATCGATCCGCTGGTTTCGATTCAGAAAAGTAATTGGACTAGCTGCGACGCAGGGAGGATTTGTGTTGGGAGGCCCACATGGTTCTGGCACATCTGCACCGCATCGATCCCGATGCCAATATGGCCCGCTATTACTGCGTCGACATCGCGCCGACACTGTTCGGGGACGTCTCATTCGTGCGGACCTGGGGCCGGATCGGGACCCACGGCCGGACGAGCATCGAAACCTGTGCTTCCATTGAAGAAGCGGAGAGAGCAGCATCGTAAACCCTACGCCAGAAGATGCGGCGGGGCTATCGGCCGTCCGGCCAGTTGCCGCAGCCATACCTTGCGGTGTGAGATCGGTCAGGCCTTCCGTTGAAGCCTGCCTTCCAACACGGCACCGGCCTCAATGGCGATCCGCTCATGGATGACGTCGGCCTGCACGACCGCACTCGGCGCGAGCTGAACGTTTCGCGACGAGATCATACCAGAGACAGCCCCAAGCACGACGAGGTCGTGGGTGGCGACGGAACCTTCAACGCGACCTGAACCAGCCACGCTGATCTCCGGCGCTCGCAGTGAGCCAACGACATTGCCTTGGATCTCGATCGGTCCACTGGAGGTGGCATCGCCTTCGACAATAAGGTCCTGCGCGAAGATGCTGCGGCGAGCGTTCGGACTTACCGGGTCCGGCCATCGGTCTAGATCGCCATGTGGGGTCTTCATCTTGGTGCCGCCTCAGCTCAACTTCGTGCCGCACGACAGGACCAGAATCGAAACGAAAGGACAACACGCGACGCTGTGATCGCCGAAGAAGGGCGGCAGCCTTCCGCATTGTACAACTCATCCGGCCAGGGTCATCGCCGGTCGTCCCTCATGAGCAATAGAGCCTGCGCCAATCGCTCATGAGGGTGCGTCAGGCTGTTGGTTGGTGTTGTCCACGATGAAAACGAAGGGCTAGGGTATTCCGGTGAACTTGCAGCGAGGGTGGTGATGATGGAACGCGAAGAGAGCAATAGCTTGACTGATCTCACTTCTAACTTCAGGCATGAGCAGTTCGAAGGCGAGATGAAGCTGCGCCTCGCCGTTCCCTTTGATGCCTGGGGGCCCATCGGCAGGGGAGGGTCTATTACGACCGAAGCGCGCGCTCATCTGGGCCGCCTTGCCGAAACCGGCAACGGAGACATGGCTTGATACGCTCGGGTCCGGCGTATGAGTTGACCGACATCATGTCCGGATCCCATGCGCGACCTGTGGTTCCGCCGCTAATCGGGTGTAATTGGGTCAAGAAATGGGTTGCGGAAAATGGGTGTTATTGGGTATTTAAATGGGTATGATCCAAATCCATACGCTCCGCATCACCCCGAACTTTCTTTCGATCATCGCCGAAATCGACGAGTTCAAGGGCGCATGGCGCGCGCTCGGAAGTCTCGCCCCCGAGCGGCTGTCCGCCTTGCGCCGCGTCGCTACGATCGAAAGCATCGGCTCTTCGACCCGCATTGAAGGAAGCCGACTCTCAGATCAGGAGGTCCAGCGTCTTCTCTCCAACCTCGACATCCAGACCTTCTCGACCCGAGACGAAGAGGAGGTCGCTGGCTACGCCCAGGTCATGGATGCGGTCTTCGCCTCGTGGCGCGACATGGACGTGACCGAAAACCATATCCGCCAATTACACCGGGACCTTCTGCGGCACAGCGGCAAGGATCAGCGCCACAGGGGAGCCTGGAAGACCGCGCCAAACTCGATCGCGGCTTTCGACGAGACAGGGCGGCAGATTGGCGTCGTGTTCGAGACCGCCACCCCCTTCGACACCCCCGGCCGCATGGTTGAACTGATCGACTGGTACAACACCGCCACCCGGGACCGTGAACTGCATCCGCTGCTGCTGATCGGAGTCTTCGTCGTGGTCTTCCTCGAGATCCATCCGTTCCAGGACGGCAACGGACGTCTCAGTCGGATCCTTACCACCCTCCTGCTTCTGCGCGCAGGCTATGCCTATGTACCGTACTCCTCCCTCGAAAGCGTGATCGAGCAAAGCAAGGAGGCCTACTATCTGGCCCTTCGACAGACCCAGGGAACGATCAGGTCTGACAGTCCGGACTGGGAACCTTGGCTCGGCTTCTTCCTGTCCGCGCTGCAGCGCCAGATGCATCGTCTGCGCGTGAAGATTGAGCGTGAACGACTTTTGATGGGTAGCCTCCCGGAAGTTTCGGCGCAACTCTTGGACCTCGTGCGAGACCACGGTCGCTTGACCATCGGCGACGCCGAGCGCCTGTCCGGCCAGAATCGCAACACACTGAAGCAGCACTTCCGCGCGCTGGTGGCAGATGGCCACCTGAGCCTGAACGGAGCCGGGAGGGGGGCTTGGTATTCGCTCCGATAATTTTGATTATGTAATCCGCTCTCTGTGACAGTTGAAAAGCGGTTGCTCGCTATCGCGTAGACAAATGCCGGGTTCGCAGCCACAAAGCACCGTCTTTTTCGGCGATCAGGAAATTCGAACCGCAGTCCTTCGACTAACGACCCAAACTGGGACACCCAGTAGGATTTGCATTTTTCTGAGGATGGCAAATGCTTGTTGCAGTCAAGCCAAGACTTCGGGGCCACGTATTGAGGCTTGCGGGAATAGGTTTTTTGCGGCGATCGCAGCGCTAGCTGCGGCAACGTCGGGCACGAAAATCACGACTGCGAGATCCTTAACCGCGCGCGAACAGCAAACGTAGAAGAGACGCCTCGTACGATCGAGCACCGTTTCCTCTCCCGCGTTGATTTTTGCCTGGTCATTGTCCGACAGCGGCACATAGCCGAAGTACTTGCCGTAGGAGTATTGGTGAAACGCGGCCTCCTCGTCGTCGATCACGACCAGAACACGTTCAAACTGCGCCCCCTTAACGCCGTGGTGGGTGGCGAACGGTGATTCTTCGGTAAAATAGCGCCGATAGGCCCAGAGCTCCCCGATTGGGCAGGACAGAAAAGCCTGGACGCTGGAAAAGCCGCTACTACCGTCATCAACCGGCTCGTCCACAAGATGTGGCGCAAACCGGTCGTCGAGGCGCAGCACCTGGGTGTCACGAACATGCCGCATCAGCTGTAGCACGGTGGCCTGTGAACCATCCGCGAGCATCGCGACCAACGCGTCGATTGCCTGTTGAAGACCGGTCAGGATCGGAGCCGCCGGTAGTCCGCGTAGACGCTCCGGTTCGAGCTTCGGGCTTTCGTTGCGCAAGATTGACATGACCGTGAAGCGGTCACCTTCACGAGCGGCCATGACCAAAGGCAGAATATGCTGCGCGACCGGTCGTAACGGCCAGGCCGAGCCGTCGGCGAGTCCTTCGCTTAGGTTCGTTGGTGCGCGGTCACTTAGCGCAGAATAGAGGTTTGGAAATCCGAGCCGAGTTGCCGCCATGCGATGCACCAGCACTAGTAGGCGAACATCGCTTTCGCGTACGTCGCTCAGCCAAAGCGCGTCGTCGGTCTCTCCGGCGAGCCAGGCACGGACCGCAGAGAGGCGGGCACTGCGCTGATCGTCGGCCGGCAGAACGAAAAGATTTGCTGTGCCCGCCACAGGCTGTTCGACATCACCGACCTTGATCCGGCGCCCACGGGTCTGAACCAGGCCATCGCCTGTTGCGCGGATAGCGTTGACCACACCGAGGACAGAAGCAGGGCAACGAAAATTCTCAGGTTTGCTAATTTCGGCCCAGTCAGCGCTGAGTGGAACGGCGCCAGTGCCGCTCATATAGATCTTCTGCATCGGGTCGCCGAAGAACCCAACGCACAGGCGCGGCTGCTCGACCGCGATCGTGCGCAGCGCTTCGATGACTTCGGGATTGGTGTCCTGGCTTTCGTCAACGAAAATGAACGGAAAGCGGCTGGCGACAACCCGGCGCAGCAACGGATGGGCGCCGATGCAATAGGGCGTCAACTTCAGCACATCGTCATGGCCGAGAATGCCTTCAGCATAACTGCTACCGGTACCATATGTGAATTTCTCGACCGAACTGATCGCGGCGAGCTGGGCTTCAAGTTCGGCAATTTCAATCTCCAGCCGTGCCTTCGTTCGCATCTGAGTGCGAGGTCGGTTGTAATGTTCGCGGCGCTCGGCGATCTTCTCCTCGATGCGAACGCCTACCCAGGCCGCGATGTCGCTCTGGAATGGCCGGATCACCGACCAGAGGAAGCTGTGGATCGTGGAGATGTGAAACAGCGGTGAGACGCCTACATCACCGGAGATCTCGCCAACCGCGACATCGGTATAGGTGATGCAGGCAATTTGCTGCCCCGCGCGCCGTAGCGCCTTACCTCGGGTCCGGGCGAGGTGCTCCAGCGCCTTGATCAGCGATGTTGTCTTGCCCGAGCCAGCACCCGCAACCATCACGAACGATCTCGGGACCTTACGATCGAGACAGGCGCGAACCTCGATGTCTGCTGGCGTGTCGGGGCTGCCGATGCGGCTGGTCATGCCGCAGCCTCACCATCTGGCCCAGGCGCAGCAATGGCGGCGCCATCGGTCTCCGCCACTTCTTCCGCGTTTGCCTCGTCGTCAGGCTCAGGCTCGGGTTCAGGCGGCGCAATTTCGGCTTCGAGCCAGCGAAGGCCGTCAGCGATGTATTGCGGAACAATCCAGGTCGCGGGATCTTCGGCGAGCAGCGCCAAGGCGAAGTCGGTCTTGCTAAAACTCTTAGCCTGAACGCGCTTGTGAATGCGGCCAGCCAGCTCACTGAGATTTTTCTCCGCATTCTTTGCGATACGGAGCTGGAGTGGCTTTCGGTCCTTATGCTGGCACCAGCCGAGATTTCTCGAGCGCGAACGCTTCCTCGAACGTGCGGCCTGCCAACGAGAGCGTATTGCCACCCCAGGTCACATCGGTACGGCATTGATATGCAACGCGCACGAGAGCGTCGTTTTCGTTCGCACGCGCCTGCGTCTTATCGTCGGCCGTCGCCTCCCACAGCGCTGCGACTGTCTCACATTTGGGGAGCCAGTGCAGAAGTGTCTGATTGGAGGTCACGGCTCCCGGATGGCTGGCGATGCATGCCTTTCCCGGCTTTTCAGCCGCCAACTGACCAGCCGCTCCTTCGTCTTCGTCTTCGTCTTCATCCGAATTGGCCTCCTGCGCGGGGTCGTCTCCGGCGGCTGCAGTCACCTCAACACCTGTTCCTGGCTGAGTTGGCGGGCCAAAAACACTGTCAAGATCGGTTATGACCAGTGTGGTAAGACCAAGGAACTCAATAAGCACCTTGAAACGATAGCCGAACGCGCCCCCGATCTCGAGGATCGTCAGATAGGTCGACTGGAGGCGCGGCGCAGCGGTTTCGATCATCTGCGGCAACAGCAATCTCTCAACGTTGCCTTCGACGAGCACGGTGGCATCGGCGAAAAAGAGATCACAATGCGCGAGCTTGAGGTAGCGCTCGAGAAACGTGCGGACTTTGGGATCGGTGCTGTCGTAGAAGGCGGAGAGATTAAGAACGTCTGAAGTCGAGGTTGCTTCTGTCCGGCTACGCCTGAAATAGCGGACCGGTCGAAAGCCGCGCTCATAGAGGATATGAGTTGAATGCGTGGTGACCACGATCTGGCTGGTATAGGCCACGCGATCAGCACCCTTGAGCGTAAGGATGTCCAGGACCTTGCGGATGAAGGCCTGCTGCAACTGGGCGTGGAGATGTGCCTCGGGTTCCTCGATGAAGATGAGATGCACCGGAGGGCGGTTGTCGTCGATTGCCAACCACTGGGCGTGCAGATCGAGAAGCTCAACCACCATGAAGATGAGGTTCTTGAATCCCAGACCATTGTAGCGGTCGGGCAACGTCGGCGGATTGGGCGTGCCATCATCAGGGCCAAGGGCATAGTGGACCAACGCGCCCGTACCGCTGCTCATAATTTGTGCCGGATCGAGCGCCGATCGTATCATCATCCGGGGGTTTGATAGGCCAGGATAGCCGAGCTTGGCGAGGCTCCTAAGAGTTGGCTCAAATACGCGTTCCAGATGCTCGTTGAGAGAAACCTCGGACGCCGCGAGCGCTCTGAGGGCCTCGAGGTCGTGCGCCTTCTGCTCGAGATTGCGACCATAGAACCGGCTGAGGACGCGCGAAAGGTCCTCCGCCCGGGCGCCGCCAGTACCATCCGACAAATGGCGCTGAGCGTTAAGAAAGTCGATCCGGAGAATACCGTTCAAAATCTCACGTCCACTCCGATCGCGTCCGGCAAGTGATGACGGGACGTAGTCGGCTTCGGCTAACATATTTGCGTCGAACCTCGCCGGATCGAGCACGAAGTATCGTAGTTCATATTCGGTATTCAGGTTATCGCGAAGGAAGTCTCGAAGGTGGTGCGGTGCCGGGTCGAACACCGGCAAACCTTGCTCGTCCTCTTCAACTGCGGCGAGGGCAAGTTCGCGGGCTTGGATATATCTGTCGCGCGTGGTCTCGGGGTCGATTGGAGCATAGGCGACGCGCATACCAACGAGTGTGCTGTCCCATGCTAGGCTCGGCAGTAGATCAATCGCGCGGTGGAGGTCCTCAGCGCCGATCTCCAGCCAGATATCGATTTCCATGGTCGGCAGCACCGCACCTTCCGCACCGGCGCCAAACGCGATGATATCCGGCCACGACCCCATGCCGAAATCATTGATGTCAAACCGGCCATGCCCGGTGAACAGCTGAAGCGCGTGCCCGACTGAGGTCTTCCCACTGTTGTTGGCACCGACGAAGATCGAGATATCGGAGGCAAGATCGATTACGACATCCTGCAACCTACGAAAGTTGCGGACGGCCAGCTTCTTCAAATGCATCCTTATCCCCCCTGTTCGCGCAATGCCGATGCTTCACGCAAACCGACAATCAGGCCTATACCTTACCTACCATCGGCGCAGGCTCGAGGCGAGATGGACATACTCGTCGAATAGTTCAACCGCACGGCGGCAGACGAGCTAGTGCCCTTGCCTGCAATCGCGCGAGCCGGGCTTAGACATCTTTGGTTCGCGAGCAACCATCCCTTCGACGACGGCTATTGTCACCTCGGGTGCGCCAGAGCCGAAAAGTCCCTCGCCCGGAATATCGGCAGCCAAACTTGCTCGCACTGGTGTCAACGACCGAACGGCAACGGAGAGGCTACTAAGACGATCTCGAGACCGCTGGGCTTCCTAGGCTGGCTGCTCTGGTTCGACCCATCCTCGATCGAACATTGCCAGCTTCACCAACGTGGTGCATAGTGATGCAAGATGATGCAACAGTGTAGTCGCCATGCCTGCCGACGCCCCCTACAACGATGACAAATCTGTCCATCGCCTGTCTGTCAGCCTCACGGCGGAGCAGCATCGCGAACTTAACGAAATAGCCCGAAAAAACCGGGTATCAGTGGCATGGGTCGTGCGCGAAGCGATCGACCGCCTCCTGAAGGATGACATGCCGCTACTGCATGTGGGGAAAGAATGAAAGTCGCGCGGACCAAATCACGCACCACCACGCCCAAGGGCAAGTCTTCGAATGTTGCCCCGCGTGGTCGCTTCGCCGATTTGGACGAAGATAAGTTGCGCGGTGGTTATTACACGTCATCAAAGGTCGCAGAATGGCTGTGCGGTTGGGCGATCCAATCCGCTGAGGATGTCGTACTAGAGCCGAGTTGCGGCGACGGTGCCTTTTTGGAAGCTGCCGCGCATCGGCTCCGTGAACTTGGTGGAACGCCCGAAAAAATTGGGCAGAATTTGACAGGTGTCGAAATCATTCCAGCAGAGGCAGAAGCCGCAACAACGCGCCTTCAGGGCGTGATCGGCAAGTCTGCCGAAAAGGTGGTTCAAAACTCGGACTTTTTTGCGTGGTGGGCGGACTCTCTTCAGCCCGCCTTTGACGCGATCATCGGCAACCCGCCGTTCATCCGCTACCAATCGTTCCCTGAGCCGCATCGCACCATCGCCATGCAGATCATGGGCGATCAGGGGCTGACGCCAAATCGCCTGACCAACATCTGGGTGCCGTTCGTGGTCGCCGCGACGGCAAGTCTCAAGGCTGGCGGCCGCCTCGCGCTCGTGCTTCCTGCAGAAATCCTGCAAGTCACTTATGCGGCGCAGTTGCGCTCCTATCTGACCGATCACTTCGAGCGGATCGACGTAATTGCCTGCAATGAGCTGTTCTTTGAGAAGGCGGAGCAGGAAGTCGTCCTGCTTCTTGCTGACGGCGCTTTGGCAACGGCGTCCGAGGACAATACCTGCCGCGTTTCCCTGACAGCCGCCGCAACGGTTGCCGATATTACCGATGTCAAACCAGCCTTGATTCTCGATCGGGCGGAGCCCAAGACCATCCGTCATGATAGCGAGAAGTGGCTAAAATACTTCCTCGACAATCGGCAGATTACCTTCATGCGCGCTCTGCGCGATGCGGCGATCACCACGCCCATGTCCACGCACGCGAGCATCGACGTGGGGGTTGTCACCGGGAAGAATGAATTTTTTGTCCTCTCGGCCAATCAGGTCGAAGATCTTGGCCTTGAGGGCTACACAACGCCGCTCGTATCGCGCTCCGCCCAGCTGAAGGGGAGCAAGATCGAGAAGGCCGACTGGAGATCCCTGTCCGCTGGCGGTGATCGCGTCCACCTGCTCAACATCTCGAAGGCGCAAGCCAGCAAGCTCAGCGCAAAACTGCGCCGATACATCGAGGAAGGCGAACGGAAAGAATTTCACATGGGGTACAAGTGCTCGATCCGAGAGCCTTGGTATCTGGTGCCGTCTGTCTGGGTGCCGGACGGTTTCGCGTTCCGGCAGATTTACGACTTTCCCCGCATGGTGCTGAACTCTTCCGGGGCTACGTCCACTGATACGATCCACCGGATGCGCAGCCATGGCGCGAAGCCTGAACGGGTGATCGCCAATACCTATACCTGGCTCACGGCTGCTTCGGCTGAAATCGAAGGGCGAAGCTATGGCGGCGGCGTTCTGGAGCTTGAACCGACAGAAGCCGAACGGTTGCTTATGCCCGCCCAGCTCAACGGCGCGATGCCGCTAACCGAAGTGGATCAGCTCGTCCGTGCCGGCCGGCTCGATGATGTTCTGGAGGAGAATGCAAAGATCATCCTCCGCGAGCACATGGGGCTGACATCGGCAGAGTGTGATCTTTTGAAGAGCGTCTGGACGCAGATGCGGAATCGGCGGAACTCCCGTCGGCGTGGTGCCCGGAAACATACAGCATGACAGCCGTTGACCCGAAGGACGCTGCCCGTGCTCGGGTGGCTAATCTTGTCCAGAACTTCCGGCGCAACGAAGCAGATTATCTGCGTGCGGCCTATAATGAGACGCAGGCGCGCACGGATTTTATCACGCCGCTGCTCGCGGCATTTGGATGGGACGTACACAACGTCGCCGGCCAACCGCTCGGGCTTCGGGAAGTTATCGAAGAGGCAACGGTTGAAGTCGGCGAAGAGCGGCTTTCCAAGAAGCCGGACTATGAGCTGCGCCTTGCACGCCAGCGCAAGCTCTTCGTCGAAGCCAAGAAGCCGAATGTGCGCATTGATCGGAGTAGGGATGCCGCCTTCCAGACGCGGCGCTACGGTTATTCGGCAAGCCTGCCGATCTCGATCCTGACCAACTTTCATCAGCTGGCGGTCTATGACTGCCGGCCCTCTCCAAACAACACCGATGAAGCGCATGTCGCGCGTATTCTGCTTGTCGGATACGAAGAGTTTGAAGCGCGCTTCGACGAGCTGTGGCCGCTTCTGTCGCGTGAGGCGGTGTACTCTGGCGATTTTGATCGCCGCTTCGCCGTCGATGTGACCCGGCACGGTGCCGATCAGTTTGACGACTTTTTCTTGCGCCAGGTGCGGTCGTGGCGCGAGCGTCTCGCACGAGATATTCACCAGCAAGTCCCCGGCCTGTCGCCGGACGAGCTGACCTATGCGGTGCAACTATTCCTTTCGCGGATCGTGTTCTTGCGTATCTGTGAAGATCGCGACATCGAGCGGTATGAAACCCTGCGGGGCCTGACCGCCGGCAACAGCTTCGATGCTCTTATGAAGGAGCTGCGGCGCGCGGATGCCTTCTATGATTCCGGTCTGTTCCGGCTGCTCGATGATGCCCGACTCGGGATTCGCATCAGCGACGATGTATTGAGCGGGATTATCAACGAGCTTTACTACCCGCAGAGCCCCTACACCTTCGCGGTCGTGGAAACCGAAGTCCTGGGGGAAATCTACGAGCAGTTTCTGGGCGAGATCATCACGATCGACGCGCATGGCAACGTCGAGATCGTCAGCAAGCCCGAGGTGCGGGACAGCGGCGGCGTCGTGCCGACGCCGCGCTATATTGTCGATGCGATTGTGCAGCGCACGCTCGGGCCGAAACTGGCAGGACAGTCTCCGGCTGATCTGGCGGCCTTCACCGTTGCCGACATTTGCTGCGGCTCGGGCATTTTCCTCTTGTCCGTTTTCGAGTTCCTGACGGACCACTATCTGTCCTGGTATCTGGCGAACGATCGTGGAAACCATGTGGGCCGCACGATCTATGAAGCCGGGGCAGGGCTGTGGCGTCTAACGTTCGAGGAAAAGCGGCGCATCCTGCTTGCGCATGTGCGCGGCGTCGATATTGACACTAATGCGGTTGAGGTCGCCCGGTTCAGCCTTCTTTTGAAGCTGATCGAAGACGAGAGCGAAGCCGGGTTGCGAGAGTATGTCGATCGTACCGGAACGCCGGCGCTACCGGAGCTGGATGGAACGCTGCGGGCAGGCAATAGCCTTGTCAGCCAGGCGGAATGGGTTGCGGCGCGCGGCGCGCTGCCGGCACGGCTTCTGGATAAGGTCAATCCTTTCTCCTGGGCGGCTGAGTTCCCGGCGGAGAGTACACGCGGTGGTTTCGACGTGATCGTTGGAAACCCGCCCTATATCCGCATCCAGAACATGCAGACATACTCGCCGGAGGAAGCCGCCTTTTACCAATCAGCGGGGTCTCCTTACACAACGGCGCGTCAGGACAACTTCGACAAATATGCGCTGTTCATTGAACGCTCGCTGGGCCTTGTGCGGCCAGACGGTCGGCTTGGCTTCATTGTCCCGCATAAATTCATGACGATTCAAGCCGGGCGGGCGCTTCGACGGCTGGTGACGGCTGGGCATCCCCTCGAAGAGATCGTGCATTTCGGCGTGCAGCAGGTCTTCGGACGCTTGGCGACCAACTACACCTGTCTGTTGATCCTCGACCGGCAGGGAAAGGCCGATGTGACCGTGGAGCGAGTCGATACCTTGGATTTGTGGCGCTATGGCACGCCAGGGCCGAGAAGCACGATGCCGGCGGCCGAGTTAACGGATGATCCATGGCAATTCGCCGATGCGGCCACGCGCGCGCTATTTGCGCGGGTGCGCGCCGCTTGCGGCCGTGAGCTGGGCGAAGCATCGGAAATCTTCGTCGGCGTCCAAACCAGCGCCGATGCAATTTACATCTTCCGCGAGGTCAGCAGCACACCCAACACCGTGACGCTGCGGTGGGACGGCCGTGATTGGCCGATCGAGCGGGACATACTCCGGCCTTGCCTACTCGATGTCACGCTGCACCCTTACGCGCGCGCCGAGGCCAATACCTGGATGATCTTCCCCTACGAGATCGTCAACGGTGCCCGCACGACAGCGCAGTTGATCCAGCCCGCAGACATGGCGCGGCGGTTTCCGCTCTGCCTAGCTTACCTGACAGCGCGTCAAGCTGATCTGCAACGGCGCAATATCGTCGGCGGCACGGCGGCTACCAGGCAGTTCTATCAGTTTGGCCGCTCGCAGAGCCTGACGAAGTTCGATAGCCCCAAGATCATCCTGCCGATCCTGTCCCGTGAAGCCCGCTATGCCTACGATGATACCAACATCATGATGACGGGCGGCGGGAACGGTCCCTATTATCTGATCCGGCCCCGCGATGGCGCACCGGAGACAAACTTCTTCCTGTTAGCCGTCCTGCACCACCCATTGAGCGCAGCGATGGTGCGGACGCATACCAGTCCGTTCCGGGGTGGATACTATTCGCACGGCAAGCAGTTCATCGAGCATTTGCCCATTCCGCCGGCAACGCCGCCAGAGCGGGCGAATATCGAAGCCCTTGTCATGCAGTTAATCGCTGCAAACGATGCCGCTCAAGTGGCTCGGGTGCCGCATCAGAAGACGCTTCATGAGCGCAACGCGGCCGCGTTGCGCGACCAGATTGAAGGGCTCGTGACAGCACTGTTCGGACTCTCGCCGGCGGATATGGCGCTGGCGAGAGCTGTGCCGATACCGGCATGAAACGGTTTAGGTGAATTGTCGCCAAGCTGCTTGCATGTTTGCCATCCAGCGAAAGTACGCCTCACCTGACAGGCACAGTCGGATCATTTCTGCCACTTGCTTTACGCAAAAATATGGCATATGATTCCGCTATAACGCAATCAGGGAATCTTGCGGACGGGCGCTTAGATGGCTGACTTCGATTGGAAACGTCTCTTGAAGCGCGGCCTGATCCTCGCGTTGGAGGATCGGACACGGGCGGAAACCTTGAAGGCTTCCCTGCTGGTGCGCGACCATGCTGGGCTGGACAAGAAGCGCGCGCGCGAACTCGAAGGCCAGGCGCGTTTTCGGATGGTGGAGCAAGGCTTCGAAGAGGTCTGCGTCCTTTTCGGCGGTCAGCCGCTTGTCGGTGGTGTCATCCCGAACAGCAGCCTGAAGATCTTCCAGCCGTTCATGCGGTTCGGCGGTGATGGCCCGGGTGTCATCTTTGGCCTCGCCGCGATGCCCGAACGCAGCAAGTTGCCGAACAAGAACCGTTCCCGTCTGGCCGGTGTGACGCTGAACTTCAATCTGACCCCAAGTTTTGACTTCGACGGCAGCGGCCCGAAGCCCGGGGACATCTTTGTCCTCTTCTTGGTTGCACGTGACCGCGAACAGTCCGGCAAACTGGATGAGATTGCGATTGGCGTGATTGATGCGACCTACGAGCAGTTTCTGTTTTACGAACGCCTTGACAAGTTCCTTGCTGATGATGCCGATGCCGCTGAACCGGTCCCCGCTTCGATTGTGTCGCCGTCCGAGACCGGGCTGGTGCGCTTGAAGGCGAAGGTGAAACCGTTTGTCCCCCCCCGAGTCGCCGCCGGAGGTGGACGACGAAACAGGGAAGGCATGATCGGTATCTTGCGATACCGGCGGGAGGATTGAATGCGCGTAGGAACGCCTGGCTTCGTGCCAGAACGCCTAGCGGAAGTGCGGGCTGCTCGGCGAATTTTGAGCATGAAGGAGCTTGCACAAATGATTGGGGTTTCACCCAGTGCAGTGTCACGCTGGGAAAGCGGCACCCATGCTCCCGATGCAGAGGCGCTCACCGCCCTGGCGCGTGAACTTCGTGTGCGTAGGGAGTATTTTCTGCGACCTGTCCATGCCAGTGAACACCCGATGTTTTCTCGCTCGCTATCCAGTGCCCTGAAGCGCGACACGTCGTACCAGGACGCCCAGATGCAGTGGCTGCAGGAAATCTCTGCGGTCTTGCAGCATTATGTGGATTTTCCGGCAGTCGACATTCCTGATGTCATGAAGGGTCTAACCTATCGCCAACTGCGTGATGAAGACATCGAGGGCATCGCGCAGGAATTGCGATCCCATTGGCGGCTTGGCCAAGGTCCGATCATCGACATGGTGGCGTTGCTTGAACGGGTCGGCTGTGTGGTTGGCTCCATCGAGATGGGAACGTCGAAGCTGGACGGGCTTTGCAGCTGGTCACGGGGTGACGAACGCCCGCATATCATGCTCGCAATTGACAAGATGTCCCTGCCCCGCCGTCAAATGGACGCCGCACACGAACTTGGTCATGCAATCCTGCACAAGGGGGTTAGCCACGAAGAGCTGAAGTCCGATCTCAAAGAGATCGAACGTCAGGCTTTCCGTTTTGCCAGTGCATTCCTAATGCCCGAGACGACCTACGTGCATGAAGTGCAGCATTATTCTTTAGCAGGGCTCCTGTCCGTAAAAGAGCGGTGGCGGGTTTCAGTGAAGGCGCAAATCAGGCGGCTTCTGGACCTCGAAGTCATCCCGGAGCACTACGGTACGCAGCTCTACAAGAGCTACTCAGCCAACGGCTGGAACAAGGTGGAGCCGCTGGATCGCGAGTGGCCAGTTCCCGAGCCGGCGGTCTTGCGCAACGCGCTTAGCCTGATCGTCGAATCCGGAACTCGGACCAAGGAAGATTTGCTTGCCGTCGAGTTCACAATGCATCCAGGCGACATCGAGAACCTGACCGGGCTTCCACCAGGGTGGTTCAACCGGCAAGAAGCTAGCGTTGTCCAATTGTCGTTGAAGCAGGATGCCGCGAAGCCGCATAGTGACGCTCCTGCGGGAGAAGTCGTACCGTTCGCCCGGCGGTGATCTTCTAGTTGAGTGAAGGGGGCTCACGCCCCCTTCTCGAACTTCATGACCGGGATACCCAGCTTCTTGGCCTTGTCGGCAAGGTTTTCCTGGATGCCATTGCCCGGGAAGACGAGGACCCCCACAGGCAGCACATCCAGCATGGCGTCGTTGCGCTTGAAGGGTGCAGCTTTGGCGTGTTTGGTCCAGTCCGGTTTGAAGGCCACCTGCGTCACGCCGCGGGACTCGGCCCATTTGGCGGCGATGAGTTCTGCGCCCTTGGGGCTTCCCCCGTGCAGAAGGACCATGTCGGGATACTTGGTCCGGACCTGATCAAGCTTGCCCCAGATCAGGCGGTGATCGTTGAAGTCGGTCCCACCGGTGAGGGCGACCTTGGGGCCTGCGGGCAGCATCACCTCGGTCTCCGCGCGGCGCTTGGCAGCCAGGAAGTCGCGGCTGTCGATCAGCGCCGCGGTCATGTGCTGGCGGTTCACCATCGAGCCCGTGCGGGGACGCCAGGTCGATCCCGTGTGATGGACGAACTCGGTGGCGGCGTGATCGCGCATCATGTCCATGCAGTTCCGACGTTCGATCAGGGTCAGGCCTTCGGCCGTCAGGCGCTCGAGTTCGACGGATTTCACCTCGGAGCCGTCCTGCTCGCGCTGGAGGCGGCGCTGCGACTGTTCGTTTTCATCGAGCGACCGTTCGATCCGGGCCGTGGCGCGGTGGAAGAGGTTGACCTGGCCCCAGAGCACCTCTTCGAGGTCGGGTTCCATACGGGTGTCTTCCAGGGTCGCAACGAGGGCATCGAAGATGTCGGCGACGGCGACCGCGAGGCGCTGTCCATCGGGCATCGGGCGTGGATCGGGCTCGTCAAAGGGGCGGTAGCCATAGAGCTGCAGCTCGTCGAGCGCATGGGCGGTCTGGGATGCGGTGTGGGTGGGTTCATACGCGTCGTCGTGGGTGTGGATCGTCATCGGTTCTTGCCTCCGGGCCTCAACTCGTCCGCGCGTCATCCCGCGCGGCCTTCATGGGCTGCGGAAGCCGTCACGGGGGACGCCCCTTCACCCCCTTTCGGGGCCGGAACGCATGTGGAGGAGGACGGGGGGCGGCTGATTTGCTTCGCGATGCAAAGGCGGCTCTGCCGCCGGCGGAAATCAGTCGCCCCCCGTCCTTGAAGGGGCGGCCCCTTTGACGGCCGCCTGCCCATCTCTTGAAGGCCGTGTGGGTGACGGGTGGATGAGATTGCCCGGAAAGAGGCAAAGCGACGATCCACAGCCACGACAGGGACCCGTGACCCCTGCCCCGCACGCCCAGAGCTCCCCTTGCGCGATGCGGATCAGCCTGACAGGCGATGCCGATCCTCTGGCCCGATCTGACATGCCAGATGCTGGCGCAGTGCCTCCTTGCCGTTCGCCCGGAGATCATCGTTGAAATCCCCGAGAAGCGGTTCCAGCACCCGCACGGCAATCCCGACCTCGTTTGCTCTGGCGCTCAACCTCTCTGCCGCGCCCCGCCCCGCCGGATCGCGGTCGATGGCGATGTAGAGGCGTCGCACCCCCTCCGGCAACAGGACCGCCCCGAGGTGACCCGACGAAAGCGCTGCCCAGACGGGAAGGCCGGGCACGGCCTCGACAAGGGACAGCATGGTCTCGATGCCTTCGCCGACCACGAGGATGTCGTCACACGGGGTCAGCCTGACGGCATTGC
Source organism: Pararhodobacter sp. (assembly GCF_034676545.1). NCBI lineage: Bacteria > Pseudomonadati > Pseudomonadota > Alphaproteobacteria > Rhodobacterales > Paracoccaceae > Pararhodobacter > Pararhodobacter sp. The sequence goes on along the minus strand of NZ_JAUCBZ010000011.1, from coordinate 45,496 downwards.
CGAGGAGGTGACCCATGGCTCGCCGCTGCGTCTCGACCCACGCCTTTCCCTGTCCGTCAGGTGCCAACCAAGTGCGATGCACACCCTGCAAGGCCCCTGCCCCATCGGTGACCGCAGCGATCAGCGCCGGTCTGGGGAGGCTCCGGGTCTGACCCTCATCCCGATGCCAGCACTTCGGGTGGAAGCGCAGCGCGCTCATCACGCCGCCTTGGGTCAAGCCCCGGGAGCGGAGGTAGGTGTCGGCAAGCGTGCCTGCGACCGGCACCGAGGCTGCAAACAAGCGCGTCGCCGCCGCTGGTGTGCCACCAGGGGCTTTGGCCTTCCTTTGCACTGGCACATCCAGGAGGACCGGCTGCGGACGGCCAAGATGCGCCCGGGCCTCGGCCAGAAGATCGGGAAAGCGCGATATCCCGGTCCTATCGCGGATGATATCGAGGAGATCACCATGTTCGCCCGTGGCACCGTCGGTGAACTTGCCGGCGGCACCTGGTCCGGACGCAGGCCCCGTCAGCCGCACGAAGAGCGACCGGCCAGGGTTGTTCTGCAGATCGCCCACGATCCAGTAGGACCCTTCCCGCCGTCCGGCGGGAAGGTAGGCGCGACAGACGCCTTCGGCATTTTCCGCCAGAGCGCGGATCACCTCTTCGGTCTCGGAATACATGGCTCAACACCCTCCGCGTGCATGTAGTCCCGTTACAGGACAACGTGCAAGCAGGCGATCCAGCACGGCAATGCCGGTAGGGTCGGTCGGACAGAACAACCGCAGCTTCCAGGCGATGATCTCCGAGAAGAAGCCATCGGCCTTGAGGCGGTCTTTTGCGGCACCTGAAAATCCCGACAGTTCTATCCGGTTCACCCCCATGACGCGTGAGCGGTGCAACTCCATCCCCTCGGCGAGCCGCACGACCGTCTTGCCCTCCAGCACGAGGGCGTGGACCTGCGCTGCCGTCAACTTCGGCGCATCGTCTGCCAGCGTGGTCGCGACCCAAGCGGGCGAAACCCTGCGCCCGATGATGCGCTGACCGTCATCGGTCTGCAGCCGGTAGACGCGGGTTTCGTCCTGGGGCAATTGCTTCCAGATCGGCAGCAGCAGGCCCGCCACGATGTGCAGTGTAGACTCGCTGAACTCCGGCACCTCGGCCAGTTCGGAATTCCAGGCGGCGGCGAAGGCCGCGCGGTCGGCCTCGAGCCAATGGGTATCGTCCATCATTCTGGCCGGAACCGTACTCGCCTCCGTCGGGCGGATGAGCCTCAGCCGCGGCTCGATCGTGCCATCATCCAGCATCAGGCTGGTGGCAGGCACCTGCACCGCGGCGCGGCCCGAGCGGCTGTTGACCAGCAAGCGTGCCTTCGGATCGTCGAGCCAGTCGAGCGCATCGGCCAGCGACAGCGGCGTGTTGCGCCGCTTCTCCGCGATGGTCAGCAGCTGGGTTTCCGCGCCGGAGCCAGGATGGGTGTAGATCACCCGCGCATCGGTGACGCGGAAGCTCTCGGCGCGCAGCGTCTCGAGCCCGAGGTCGTAGACCCCGGCCGCGATGGCGCCCTCGATCCGTTGGTCGAGCAATTCCTCGAAGACCGAGAAGAGCACGGCCTGCATGTCGATCGTCAGCGCGAGCAGGCGGTTGAGGAAGGTCGTGATCGGCGGCAGGTCGTCCTTCAGCCCGGTGTCATCGGTCAGGCTGAGGCCGGTGGCATCCTCGAAAGCCCCAAGCGAGCAGCCTGCCACATCGCCGCGATAGATGCGGCGGTAAAGCTGGCGCAGCGCATCGCGGGCATAGGGGCTCTCGAGGTTGTCCTCGGGCCGAAACAGCCCCTGCCCGCCCGTCTGGCGCTGACCGCGGGTGATCGCCCCGAGCGTGTCGAGGCGACGGGCGATGGTCGAGAGGAACCGCTTCTCAGCCTTCACATCGGTGGCAACGGGCCGGAACAGCGGCGGCTGCGCTTGGTTGGTGCGGTTGGTGCGGCCCAAGCCCTGAATGGCGGCATCGGCCTTCCAGCCGGGTTCGAGGAGGTAGTGGACGCGCAGTCGCTGGTTCCTGGCGCCGAGGTCAGCGTGATAGCTACGCCCGGTGCCACCCGCATCCGAGAAGATCAGGATGCGCTTCTGGTCATCCATGAAGGCGGCGGTTTCCGCGAGGTTGGCAGACCCCGCCCGGCTTTCGACGACGAGGCGCGCTGCAGCACCCTCGCCCTTCCTCACAATGCGGCGCGAGCGGCCCGTGACCTCGGCCACGAGATCGGTGCCGAACCTTTGCACGATCTGGTCGAGCGCCCCCGGCACCGGCGGCAGCGAGGCCAGCTTTTCGATCAGCGCGTCGCGCCTGCGGGCGGCCTCGCGGCATTCGACCGGCTGGCCATCGCGCATGACGGGCCGGGACGACAGATTGCCCTCGCTGTCGGTGAAGGGCTCGTAGAGCTGCACTGGGAAGGAGTGGGTGAGGTAGTCCAGGACGTATTCCCGTGGCGTGATGTCGACGCGGATGTCGTTCCACTCCTCAGTCGAGATCTCCGACAGGCGGCGTTCCATCAGCGCCTCGCCGGTCGAAACGATCTGGATGACGGCGGCATGGCCCGCCGAGAGATCGGCCTCGATGCTCGCGATCAGCGTGGGGGTCTTCATGCTGGTGAGCAGATGCCCGAAGAAGCGCTGCTTGGCGGATTCGAATGCCGACCGCGCGGCTGACTTGGCTTGGCGGTTCAGCGTGCCGCTGTCGCCAGTGATGTTGGCGGCCTCCATCGCGGCGGCGAGATTGTTATGGATGATGGCAAAAGCGCCGGCATAGGCATCGTAGATGCCGCGTTGCTCAAGGGTCAGCGCATGCTCCAGCATCTCATATTCGACGCCGTCGTAGGAGAGGGACCGGGCAGTGTAGAGGCCGAGGGACCGCAGGTCGCGGGCGAGGACCTCCATCGCCGCGACGCCGCCAGCCTCGATGGCCTCCACAAACTCGGCGCGGGTCGCGAAGGGGAGTGAAGGATGGTGCCCCAGAGGGGCAGGCGAAGCTCCAGTGGAGCTTTGCCAATCCTGAACGCCCGGAGCGCAAGCGGAGGGCCCGCCGCCCCAGAGGCCAAGCCGCTGCGCATAAGCGAGGTTGTGGACGGTTGTTGCCCCTGTGGCCGAGACATAGACCACGCGGGCGTTTGGCAGCTTGTGTTGCAGGCGCAGGCCCGCCCTGCCCTGCTGCGACGCCTCGGTGTCACCGCGCTCGCCCTTCGACCCGGCAGCGTTTGCCATGGCATGGCTTTCGTCAAACAGGATCACCCCGTCGAAATCCGCCCCCAGCCAGTCGACGATCTGGTCGACGCGGGATTTCTTGGTCCCGCGTTCTTCGGAGCGCAGCGTGGCGTAGGTGGTGAAGAGGATGCCCTCGGTCAGCGGGATGTCGCGGCCTTGCGCGAAGCGCGAGAGCGGCGTGACGAGCAGCCGCTCTTGCCCGAGCGCCGACCAGTCGCGCTGCGCATCCTCGAGAAGCTTGTCACTTTTCGAGATCCAGAGCGCCTTGCGGCGGCCTTGGGCCCAGTTGTCGAGCAGGATCCCGGCCGACTGGCGGCCTTTGCCCGCGCCGGTGCCATCGCCAAGGAAGAAGCCGCGACGGAAACGGACGGCATCGGGATCGTCGTCCTTGGCGGCCGAGACCATGTCGCCGGTTTCATCGACGGTCCATGACCCCGCGAGATATGCGTCATGCGCTTCGCCTGCGTAGATCACGGTCTCAAGCTGCGCGTCGGAGAGCAGGCCGTCGCGCAGGACCGCGGCGGGGAGTTTCGGGCGGTAGCTCGGTTTCGGGGGCGCGACTGAGGCCATGGCCGCCGACTGCACCAACTTGGTCGGGTGCGGGACCGCGCCGGGGATGTCGATCGCCTGCAGGCGGAAGGTCTCGTAGATCGCGTCGGACAAGCGCGCAGCGCCGAGGTCGTCCACCGTCTCGCGCAGCGTGTAGGCGAGGTCTTCGGCATCTGGCGCGGAGACATTCGCCGCGACGCTGGCCGACGGCGCTGCACGCGGTTTTCCAGCCGCGTAGCCAGAAGCACGGGCAAGAGCTCCCGGGAAGGGGGCGCGGGTTCGAGCGACATCACCCGCATCCAACGCGAGGCGCGGAGGGACCTCGGCCACGATCCGAGCCAAGAGGTGCGCCACATCCGGCGAGATGGAGCGTGCCAGATCAGCGGTAATGCCACCCCGCTCGCCGCCACGGCACTTGTCGAAGACCGAGATCCGGGTCTCGAAGCTGGTGCCATGCTTGGCAAAAGCTGCGCCCGACACGGCGCCGGTGAAGACCAGATGGGCACTCTCGGTCAGGCGGCCGAAGGTCTCGGACCAGGCGGGGGCATCGGGTGCGAAGCTTGCGCCGGTGATCGCGACCAATCGCCCGCCGAGAGCAAGGCGCGCAAGCGCCGAGCGCAGATGCCGGGCCGTCGCCTCGGTCGTCCGGCCATCGACATTGGCCATCGCAGAGAACGGCGGGTTCATCAGGATCACGCTCGGGCGCAACCCTGCGTCCAGATGATCGTCGATCTGGGCTGCGTCAAAGCCCGTGACGGGACGCCCCGGGAAAAGGTGACGCAGAAAGTCGGCGCGGGTCTCGGCGAGTTCGTTCAGCGCGAGACTTCCGCCCGCGATCTCGGCGAGGATCGCCAGAAGCCCGGTCCCGGCCGATGGCTCCAGCACCAGATCGTGCGCGGTGATCTGTGCCGCCGCCAGTGCCGCCAGCCCCATCGGCAGCGGGGTCGAGAATTGCTGGAAGCGCTCCATTTCCTCCGAGCGCCGGGTATGCGTCGGCAAGAGGCCCGCCACCTTGGCGAAGATCGGTAGCAGCGCCGCAGGCGAGCCGGCACGGGCGAGCAGCGCGCGGCCGAACTTCCGCAAGAAGAGGACGAGCGCCACCTCGCCCGCTTCATAGGCGAGCTTCCAGTCCCAGGCGCCGTCGGCATCAGAGCCGCCAAAGGCGCGCTCCATCTCGATCCGCAGACGCAGCGCGTCGATCTGAAACCCCTGCGCCAGATCGGGCTGCAGAGCTTCGGCGGCAGCGAGGATCGCGGGCGCGGGATCACGAGACAGGACAGGAACGGGAGACGCAACGGGTGCGAGATAGGTCATCGGGAAACTCCGGAATGAGGGACAGGATCAGCCCCGGACGCCCTCTCTCGGGCACCCTCAGGCCTGATCTTCCCCGGCCCTCCTCTTCCTCTCAAATCGACGCGTCCCAGAGGTTTGACTTGATTTTGTTCCTGTTATGTTCTATCTTGAAAGCCAAGTCAGCAAGGGAGTTTCCCGATGGACAGCACCACGCATGCCCTGCCCGCGACACCCAAGCAGATCGCCTATGCGCGCTCGCTCGCCCTGCGCAACCAGACGCTCCTTCCGTGGGAAGTTCAGCAGGACCGCCGGTCGCTCAGCGCCTGGATCGAGGCGCAGGCCCAGTTGAAGCCGGTGTCGGACATGGACCGGCTGCCTACGTCAAAGCAGGTGGCCTTCGCGGAGAAACTCGCTCGGATCAAACGGCGCGCCGTCCCGGACGAATGCTTCCGCGACAAGGGGCTGATGTCGAAGTGGATCGACGGGAACAGATGACCACTACGAGTCGTCGGCTTGCTTGATACCGTAAAGACCAGCAGGGAAGTCTTTCCGTCGACGAAAAGCAGCACGCAACGCCTCGGTCGGTGAAGCCGGGGAATCCAAAGCATCAAAGAACGCCTGATAGTCGCGTGGCTTCAAGTTAGTGATGTCGTGGTTGTTGCTGTCAGGTGCTTTCATTTCTCAAGCCATCCAAGGGCGCCCACAATCTGACCGGTCAACCAACAGCCGTAATCGAGTAGTGCGGTGTCCCATCCCACACAAGATCCCAAGACGCGCCCGGCCGCACGTTCTGGATCGCGTGAGGCTCGAAGCAGACGAGGCAATTCCCGCCCGGTGCAGGAGCACGGACCGAAGGGTAGATCAGACCGCGGGATCCCGCTCGACGCAGATGTTGGGCGAGGCTCTGGCCCTCGGGATATCCGACAGCCGGATCGGGATGCAGCGCGGGATGGCCCACCTCGTCGGTCATGTCGTCGAAGACACCGATGAAATCCGCCAGCAATTCCACATAGCGGGCGCTGTCGTGGAAGCTCCCAGCAAAGCCGAGTTCGCGCGTGCGGTGCCAAGCCACTTCGCTGACGGACACCATCACGTCCCATGCGCAATACCACGCGCCGCGCTCCTCGGTGTTGAAGCGGTTTCCGCCAGCGCGGGTATAGGTGAAGGCCGCGTTGACATGACTGTCGCCATAGATGCGCAAATCGCGGCTGCGGCGCTGCCAGGCCAGCTCGCGCGGGTCCAGATGCGGGTTACGCCCGCGCTCGGCCAGAAGACGGCCGCTGGTCAGGCCCTCGATTTGAGCCAGAATCTCCATCTCGTCATCGGTATCGACGAGACCGCGCAAAGATGGCGGCTTATGGTAAGTGGCGGGCAGGAGACGGACGAGACCACGATCGGAAACCTCGGTCTGCTTCATGCCCCACCACGCAACGCATCAAGATAGGTCCGCACGGCGAGGATCTGCGGCAAGCCCCCGTCGATGGCGGTGTCAACCGGACGGCTGCCCCCGAACAGCGGGCCGGTGTTCGGTCGGGTAAACCAGCTTCGCGCAAGCGGCTCGGAGAAATAGAGTTCGAGCGATTTGTAGATGCCGATCACCGCACTGAGCCGCAGAAGCTGATCCTTGGTCAGTTCTCCCGCAAAGTCCGGCTTCTTGGCGCGCTTCCATGTGCTCTCCGACATGTCGGCAAGGCCTGCCGCTTCCTTGAGGCTGAGACCCCAGGCATCAGCCACGCGCGCGTAGGCCTTCAACGCGACGGCGTTGACCTTTGCGGGTTCCCGGATTTTCTCAGCAACGTACATGGCGTCCTCCATTGGCCTGAATATAGATCATATGGCCTCCGTGTAAAGATCAAATGAACCTAACGCGCTCTCACCCGAAGCGGCGCCCTCCTTCGGTGAAGGTGTACTCGTTCACGACGATCCCCTCCTCGATGGCCTCGTCCGAGGTCAGGTGGTCGTATTCAGCCTGAAGCTGGCGGTAGAGCCAGCGGGCCAGATCACGCAGCGCCTCGGTCACGATCTCCTCGGCGTCTTCGGTCGGCGGCTGCCAGGTCGGGCTGTCCCGCGTGACGTCCACCGACATCGTGTACTCGTGGTAGTAGCGCCCGCGATGGCTGACCTCGGCGGCAAGCTGGTAGAAGTTGCGGCGCTGGATGGCCTGCAGCCGGTCAGCGATGCCGTGCAGCGTCGCGTCCGTGGGCGCGTAGTCCCGGATGCGCGTGGCCCCGCCCTTGGCGTGGGACCAGTAGCTTTCAAAGCAAGCGCCGTCGCCCTGGCTGCAGAACCCGGAGAACCAGATACAGAGCTTGGGCCGCGTCCCGCCGCCCATCAGGCGGACGGGGGTGGTCTTCAGCCGGATGCCGAGGATTTCGCAGACCCGCTCGAAATCCTCGTAGACCGCGTCCCACCAATCGTCGTGGGGGCCAAGCTCGCGATACCAGCTGCGGGCCTTTTCCTTGGCGGCATCTGAAAGTTCTGGGAACTGGTAGACGGTGGTGCAGATGAGCTCAGGCATCGATGTCCTCCCCGTTGAGAGCCGCGGCCAGCCATTCGTGACTGCTGGTCCAGCCGAAGGATTTCCGCGCACCGAGATCGATGACATGCGCGCCGCCGCCGAAGGCGTCGAGGCGCGGCCGGGAGCAGGTCAGGGCGTACTGGAACCCCCAGAGGCCGGCGAGGTCGATCTCTTCCGCAAGGCGCAACACGAAGCGGATGACGGCTTCGACATCGCCGTGGTCGTCGTCATGGATCCAGATGGCGCTGCCCTCGGGCGCGTCCTGGAGCACGAGATCAAAGCCTGCGACCTCCGGGTCGTCTGCGTCCTGATCTGCGGCGCGAAGTTCCTGGAACAGCGCGAGCGCGCGGGCAGCCTTGTCGGGGGTGCCGACATCGAGCAGGCACGAGAAATGGGTGAAGTAATCCGCCATGGGGACCTCCTGAATGGGAAAGACCCGGCCGAGAGGCCGGGCACTCGATTGGGATGAAGGGGTGGTCGGGGGCGATTAGCCTGTGGAACTGTCGCCCGCCGCCTGTCGCGCGGCATGGGCGCAGAGCATCTGCCGATAGAAGCGCTTGCGCGCGGCCCGGAAGCCGCGAACGGCGCGCGTGTCGGGGTGCAGCGCCCGGACCGCTGCCCGAAGGACGGCGAAGGGCGAAGCCGTCGCTGGCACGCCGAGGCGCTGATAGGCTGGATCGGTCATCTCAGGTGACCTCGACCACGGGCGAGGCGAGATGCGGATCGACCAGCGCCTCGATCCGCGCCGACCGGCCCATCCAGGGCTCGGGCCGGATGGCCTTCACCCAGTCGGCAAAGCTCGGGATGAAGCCGAGGTCCTCCTTGACATGCTGCTCACCGACCCAGCGGGTCGGGATGATGCGCCCGGTCGAGAGTGTGAGGGTGCGACCGAAGATCGTCTCGGCCATGAAGATGCCCTCGGCATGGTGGCGCAAGGCCCGGTGCCGAAAGTCCGCTGTGATCTCCTTGCTCTGGTCGATTATGTGGACAGCACGCCCGCGGCGGCGTTTTGCCATATGCTGGACGGTATGACCCCGGAATCTCTTGAGGCGCTGATGTTCAAACTGACAGGTTCCGTTAGCGGCGGCACAATTCTGGTGACAGATTTGGACGGTAATCCAGTCGAGCCGATCTGTCGATTTGCTGCCTACTTGCTGGCGAAAGCATATTCGCCCAACACCGCCCTCGCCTATGCGCGCGACCTCATTCATCTCTGGACCTTTCTCTCAACACAAGGAATTCATTGGACCTCCTTCTCCCCTGAACTCTCAGCCGCCTTCCTGGGGCACCTTCGGTCGGTGCCAGCCAATCGCAAGCGCCGGGACACTTCGATCAGACTTGTGGTGAGTGAGGGGGCGCCCGTTGCAAAAGGACTGTCGGCCGCCACGATCAATCGCGCCCTTGTGGCGGTCGACGCCTTCTATCGTTGGGCGATTTTCACCGGAGCGTTCAGCGTGGCAAACCCGATCGTGAAGAAACAAGATCAAACATCTTGGCGGGTGAGCGACAGGCACAGGCCGTTTCTGACTGGGATTTTACGGCAGAGGTCTGAGGTCAGAGAATTGCGCCTCAAGACCATGCAGCGGCTTCCAAGACCGATGAATCAGCAACAGGTCGAAGGCCTAATGGCCGCCACGCGCAATCTCCGCGATCGCAGCTTGGTATTGCTGATGCTGAACGGAGGCCTTCGCCCCGGAGAAGTCCTCGGCTTACATCTGGCCGATATCGGCTACGGGCGCCGCCGCATCTTCGTGCGCTGCCGCGATGATCATCCAAAGGGCGCACGATCGAAGTCCCGCGTCGAGCGCGTAGTCGATTTGCATGATGGCGAGACACTGGAAACCCTGAACGCATACGTCATGCACGAACGACCAAGTGATGCTGACGTTCCTTTCGTGTTCCTGGTCGGCGGCACAGGCGTAAACCGTCAAGAACCGCTGTCCTATTCTGCGCTGGCGCGACTTTTCGCTCGCGCATGTGAGCGCGCCGAGATCCGTGAGCCGTGGATGACCCCGCACGCCCTTCGCCACACCCATGCGACGCGCATGTGGGAGGCAGGGATGCGAGAACTGACATTACAGAAGCGATTGGGTCATGCCTCGCCGGAATCGACCAGAATTTACACAAGGGTATCCGACGCCGTAGTGGTCGCCGAGTATCGACACGCCTTGGGTCTGGACCGTCCTTCGCAAACAACGGACAGAGAGGCTCTGTGACCCATGTATCGCCAAAATCGGACGTCGACCGCCCTGTCATATTTGAGCACGCAGACGAAGCTGACTATGCGGCATTTCTGGCGCGCATCCCGATGGCTGACAGTTTTCGCCGCAAGCGGCTGATATACCGATCCACGTTTATTGAGAGTTGGCCGGATATCAGGGATTGGTTCGCTGCCCCCCTGCCCATCAGAATTGGCTGCCTAAATGGTGACAAGCAGGCCCACCCGACTTATCCGGTCAGCTTTCGGGCCCGCAGCTATCTTTATTACGCAGCCATGACCGACCGAATCCGGTTGGACTACGATTTCCTGTTCGCAGTCGGGAACATGCGTGTGGCGGAGACGATGGAGCCATTGAACGCCTATGAGGGGCTCGACGCATTGGTCGCGGACAGTGCGAAGATTGGCTATTCCGCAACCGGCGTGCAAGCAGCGCTCCGCGTGGTTTTGCCACGCCTTGCGATGAACACGGGTGTTCGCTCTTTCGGCGAACTTCGCCAGCATCACCTCGACGAAATGATCGCAGGTGTCGACGCCTTCGCCGCACGGCATGACACTCATATCTTCCGAAACGAGAAAGAAGACTTCCCGGCAGGCTTTCAGCGCAGCTGGCGGGTCAAAACCCGCATTCTGCAGCTGCTCCTCTTCCAAAACGGGAATGATGTCATCCGGCCTCAGATTATCCAAGACAAACGCAAGCCGATCGCTTCGCCGAGGCCAGACCTCCAGGAATGGGCAAACCGGTGGCTTGAGAGAAAGCGGGTCAGTCTTGCTCGCCCGACGGTAGATCACATGGCCGTTTCGATGAGGCATTTTGTGACTTACTTGTCTACCCGACAGCCCAGCATTTTGAACTTTGCTGATATCAATCCTGAGCTTTTCAACGATTACCTTCGCCACCTTCAGTTCGACATTGCACCACGCACAGGCGCGCCGCTGTCCATAAACGCTCGTCGAGCAAGGGCGGGCACTGTTGCCAAGTTCCTGTCTGATGGCGCGGCATGGGACTGGCCCAATTTTCCAACACGGCCGATTCTTGATCCGAACGATCTGCCGAAGTTGGCACACCGCGTGCCAAGGTTTATTCCAGAGGACCAGCTGTCGCGCCTTATGGCGCAGCTGCCGAGCCTCGAGTGTGAGTTTCAGAAGGCAGCGCTCCTGATCGCCCGCTGGTCTGGCGCTCGGCGGGGAGAGGTGATTCGGCTCCGCTTGGACTGCCTGGATCAGTATCCCGACGGGACCTTCCGACTGCGGATACCCGCTGGAAAGACTATGCGGGAACGCCTGGTGCCTTTGCATGACGACGCCGCAACGGCATTGCACGAAGTCATCCAGCGACGGCTCGAAGCCAACGACCGTCCGATCCGGGATGACAAGACTGGCGACTTGGTCCGCTATGTCTTCTTTCGCCGCAGCGGGCGGATGTCGGCAGACTATTTGCTACAATACCCCCTGAATCAGATGTGCAAACTCGCCGGGCTGGTCGATCAAGATGGAAAGCCGATAGTTACCAGCCATCGGTTTCGGCACACTGTGGGCACGCAACTTGCCGAACGAGGTGCCAAGTTGCACACGATCATGAGCGTCTTGGGGCATCAGACGCCGCACATGTCCATGGTCTACGCACGGATCAGCGACGCCGAAGTGCTGCGCGACTACCGCAGCGTTCTGGGACCCGGCGAAATGATTGCCGGACCGGGCGCAGAAGCGATCCGCGCAGGAAAGCTGTCATGCGCGGCGATCGACTGGCTTAAGTCGAACTTCATCAAGACCGAGCTCGAACTTGGCCATTGTCTACGCCTGCCGTCGGAGGGACCTTGCGAATGCGACCTGTATCTCAGCTGCGCCAAGTTCGTCACGACCAAAGCTTACGCTGGTCGGCTGCAAGAGCGGAGAAAACTCGAGTTAGTACTTGCTGAAGATGCGCGCGAGCGGGGATGGTCTAAAGAGGTCGAACGACATCAGAGCACAGCTTCGCGCATCGAACGTCTGTTGAAGGATCTGGGTGAAGAAGCCGACCCATAGCAGTGAGCGAACGACAAATAAGCTATGTTGACATCGGATTGCGTCGGCCAAACCGCGCGCTATAGCAAACTCATACCAGATGTCATGATCTTCGCACGGAAGCCCAGACCATCGCTACCCAGAAAGCTGTCCGAAACGTCATCGCGCCGACAGTGCGCGCCTCGAAGGCATCCCCCACAAAAACCCGCCAGCCGAACACGGCAAACACCGTTGCGTTCGCGATCAGGATGGTCAGCGCGACGGGCAACGCAAGCCGATGCCCGATCATCAGAAGCCGGCCGCCAATGACATAGGCGAAGCCTGCGAGGAAGTTGAACCACAAGACAAAGGCCACGACGGCCCCCATGTCGACCAAGCCGAACAGGGCCGATCCACCCGATATCAGCGTCAACAACCCAAAGGCTATGGCCGCTACACCGGCGATGTGATGCGTTTTCATGTCTGCATCTCCTTGCGGGCAAACAGAACCAGTTGCACCTCCAGCAGGCGCATCCCCTCGGGCACGATGTCAAAGCTGCGCGAGCCAAGGCTCCACCGGATGGCAATGCCCTGAACAAGCGAGGTCAGAAGCACGGCGGCATCCTTTGGCTGAACGCCCGCACCCATCATCCCGGCTTGGGCCATGGCATGCAGGTTTGCCACCAGATGCGCCTGATACTGCATCAGAACCCCACGAAACCGGTCGCGCAGGGCGGCATTGTCCACGTTCAATTCGCGGGAATGCAAAATGGCCGGAAGCGCGGGGGTTTCCCCGATTTGCTGCAACTGCGCAGCAATCAGCGCCCGGAGCCTTGACTGCGGGCTTTCGTTGCTGTCGACGGCCTGCTTCCAGGCAGTTTCCAGCCGATCTGCGATGGCCTCCCCGACGGCGGTCCAGAGTTCGGCCTTTGTCGGGAAATGCCGAAAGATCGCGGCTTGGGTCACGCCAACCTCTTGCGCGACGTCATTGGTGGTCAGCCGGTCGGGGCCGATACGGTCGGCCAAGTCCAGAACGGCCGCGATGATTTCCGTCTTGCGATCTTCGGCTGATTTGCGACGCAACATGGGACACCTATTGTAAGTAGGTAATCACTAACATATTTTGCAAAGCAAGCAAGCTGATTCGCCAGAGCGAGAGGACCGCCATGCCCAGCCCCAAAGGATACACCCGCCTTCAGATCGCGCTTCACTGGGGCGCGGCCCTGCTGATCGTGCAGCAATACCTGTTCAAGGATGCCATTGCCGCCGCGTGGGACGCTGCGGCAAAGGGGGTGGAAACCGCCTTTAATCCGCTGGTTCTGGCCCATGTCGCAGGCGGGGCGCTGGTCATGCTGTTTGCGCTGTGGCGGCTGTCGATCCGGGCGCGGCGCGGCGCGCCTGCCATGGTCGGTGACAGTGCCGCGCAGCGCGCCTTGGCAAAGGCCGCCCATGTCGGCCTTTACGCGCTGATGATCCTGATGCCGCTCAGCGGGTCGATGGCCTGGTTCGGCGGGGTCGATCTGGCGGCACAGGGCCATAACGTGCTGAAGATCGTGCTGCTGGCGCTGGTGGCGCTGCATGTTTTGGGTGCGCTCTATCATCAGTTTGTGCTGAAAGACGGCCTGATCAACCGCATGCGCCGGGCCGAGGGCTGAGCGATGCGCAGAACCTGGATCCTTGGCGCGGTTGCACTGGTTGGGCTGGCGGCGGCGGGCTGGTTTCTGACCGAACGGCCCCTGACTGTGACGGTTGTCGTCGCTGAAACCGGGGTGCCCTTGCGCCTTTACGGTCTAGGTTCCGTCGAGGCCCGGATCCTGTCGCGCGTCGGGTTCGAAGTTGGCGCGGCATTGGTGTCGGTGTCGGCAGATGCAGGGGATGCGGTCAAGGCCGGACAGGAACTGGCCGCCTTGCATCCGGCTGAGCAGATAGCGCGCGTTGCGCGGGCGCAAGCAGCGGTTGCGGCAAATGCCGCCGGTCAGGCCAAGGCCGATGCCGCAGTGGCGCGGGCGCAGGCAGTTCTGGCACAGCGCATTGCCGCGAACGATCGACAGAAGGAACTTGCGCGGCAGGACGTCGCCTCTATCCAGCGAGCCGAGGAGGCACAGCGCGACGAGGATGTGGCGCGGGCCGAACTGGCCTTGGCCGAAGCCGATCTGGCCGTGATCCGCGCGCAGGGCGCAGATGCGGCGGCCGCCTTGCAACTGGAACAAACCTTGCTCGCCCATCACCGGCTGGTCGCACCCTATGATGCGGTTGTCGTGGCTCGCCACGTCGAGCCGGGCACGGTGGTCAAGGCCGGTGATCCAATCTTCACCCTGATTGATCCGGCAACGATTTGGGTTCAGGCCTTTATCGACGAAGAACGCGCCGGCCAACTGGCGCTTGGACAAGAGGGTGTCATCCGCCTGCGGTCACAGCCTGCGGCAGAGTTCCACGGCACCGTCGCCCGGATCGGGCTGGAAAGTGACCGCGTTAACGAAGAGCGCCGCGTCTGGCTGACCTGTTCCGACTGCCCCGAAGCGATGTTCCTTGGCGAACAGGCCGAAGTACGCATCCTGACCGGCATACGCGACAACGCGCTGATGGTGCCCGAGGTGGCGATCACCGGCTTTGACGGCTTTCGCGGCATAGTCTGGCTGGTGCAGGATGGTCGGCTACGCCGCGCCGAGCTGACCTTTGGCGCACGCGACGACCGGGGCCGGGTCGAGGTGACAGGCGGCCTGCCCGAGGGCGCCGCGATTGTCGCCATGCCGCCGAAAGGTGCCGACGAAGGCAGACTGGCCCGGATCGGGGACGCGCCATAAATCTGGCGCTGAAAGACATCCGGCATGGCCTGTTCCGCTTTGTGCTGACCTGTTTCGGGTTGGGCCTGCTGATGACGGTCGTTCTGGCGATGATCGGCATCTACAATGGCCTTGTGGCCGATGCGTTGGCGGTGGTCGAGGCCCCCGCGGCGGACGTCTGGGTGGTCGAGGCGGGCACCAAGGGGCCTTTTGCCGAAGCCTCGTCCATTCCCGCCGACAGCCGCGACACCGTGGCCCGCATGCCCGGCGTGGCCGAAGCCGGGGCCATCAATTACCAGACCATCGAGGCCCCCTTCCTTGACCGCGCCTTGCGGCTTTATATCATCGGCTATGAAACCGGACGTCCGGGTGGCCCGCAGATCATCGCCGAAGGGCGCGGCATCGGCACCAGCCATTTCGAACTGGTGGCCGACCGCAAGACTGGCCTTGTGCTGGGTGATACCATCCGCCTTGGCCGCAACCGCTTTACCGTGGTCGGGCTCGTCGAAGGGGCGATGAACTCGGGCGGCGATCCGGCGGTTTACATGACGCTTGCCGATGCGATGGCGCTGCAAACGGAACTTGCTCCGGCAGATCAACGGGTGCAGGCCGCGCGCGGGGCGGGGGCGGTCAAGTCGGCCTCGGTCGCGGCAGTGATCGTGCGCGTGACGCCCGGCGCGGATGTCGATCTGCTGACCGCAACCTTGCGGCAATGGAAGCATCTGGCTGCCCTAAGCCAGACCGAACAGGAAAACATCCTGCTGGCCTCGGTTGTGGACAAGGCGCGCCGTCAGATCGGGCTGTTTCTGGGAATCCTCCTGGCGGTGTCGGCCGTGGTGATCGCGCTGATCATCTACACCATGACCATGGAAAAGCTGAAGCAGATCGCAACGCTAAAGCTGATCGGCGCCCCAGACCGCACCATCATCGGGCTGATCGTACAGCAATCGCTGATCCTTGGGACCGCAGGTTGGGGCATCGGTCTGGTTCTGATCCTGCTTGTCAAGGATGTCTTTCCGCGCCGCGTGGTGCTGGAACCGTTTAACGTGGCCGTTCTGGCCGGGATCATCGTCGTGGTCTGTCTGGCCGCCAGCGGTCTGGGCGTGCGCGCGGCCCTGAAGGTGGACCCCGCCACCGCGCTGGGAGGCTGAGCCATGGCCATCGGTGATATTCTGGTCGATGTGCAAGCCGTGGCCAAGCACTATGGCGAAGGCGAGACCCGCGTCGATGCCCTCCGCCAAGTTGACCTGCAGGTGCGTGCAGGTGAGGTGATCGCACTCCTGGGGCCGTCAGGGTCTGGCAAGACGACGCTTCTGAACATCATCGGCTGCATCCTTGACCCATCCTCGGGTCGGGTGGTGCTGGATGGTGATCCGGTCTTTGACGGCAAATGGCTGCGCAGCGATCTGCGTCGTCTGCGGCTGGACAAGATTGGCTTCATCTTTCAGGCGCACAACCTGCTGCCCTTCCTGACGGCGGCAGAAAATGTATCCCTCGTCCTCGACCTTGCCGGTTGGGCGCCCGAAAAGGGAAAGGAGCGGGCAAAAGAGCTTCTCGATTATCTCGAGGTCGGCCACCGCGCCCCGGTTAAGCCCGCGCTGTTATCAGGGGGCGAGGCGCAACGCGTGGCTATCGCACGCGCGCTGGCCAACCGCCCGCGGATCATCCTTGCGGACGAGCCGACCGCGGCATTGGACAGCAAACGCGCACAACTGGTCATGGACCTGCTGCGAAAGCTTGCCGCCGAGCAGGAAGCCTGCATCCTGACGGTCACCCATGACGAGAAAATCTTCGACCGCTTCGATCGGCTTATCCATCTGCGCGACGGAAAATTGGCAGATGAGTAGTGCCTAAGGACAGTCAAGCATAAACAGATAAATCGGAGATGCGCGACAATCGCGATAGACCACAGGGACCTCCCCGCCGTCCGCACCGCCAGCGCTTTGATCCGCGCAGTGCGGACGGCGGGGTCCCTCCTATGGACTATCGCTACCCTTGGCGCCAAAAAAATCCTTGCCTGTCCAGGTAACATCTAACCAGGCATGCACGGCGATGAAGTCATCAACCGTGCCGCCCCATTTCTTCACGGAGGACAGGGCGTGGTGATAGGGATGTGCCATCGCCGCCTCCTCAGAAATCGTGGGTGTGGAGTTCGGACAAGGTGTACCGCTCGTTGAACTCGAGGTGGATGCATCGGGCCGCGCCGTCGAAGCAGAACTCGCCCCAAGCGCCGTCGTTGTTCTCCCAACCGCCATGGGTGTCGGAGAGGAAATCGTAGGCCAGCTGCTCGACAACATCCTCCAGTGACAGGTTGCGCATCTCGACCTCGGGGTCGTCCCAGGTCAGCGCGGCATAGGCGATCTCGGTCGCGGGGAAATCGACGGCATTCTCACCGGACCATGCGCCGATGCTTTCGATCTGGCCGCTGTCCCCGGCCCCGTCGAAGGTCACGGTGACATGGGTGATGCCGGCGGCCGTGAGGCCGTCGAAGAGGCGATCCTTGTTGCCGGGGCGCAGCGCTTCGATCCGAGCGGCACGCTCGGCATGGGCCGCGAAGATCTGCGCCATGTCGACGGTCGAGGGCGCCATCGGGGGCGCGAGGGTGGGTTCACTCAGGGTCATCGGGTGTCTCCGGTAAGGGGAAGGGATCGGAGCCGGGCCGGGCGATCTCTCTCCCCCGGACAAGCTCCAAATCCCCCCTGCCCTTCTCTGTCTCTCGGGCCTCACGCAGCGACCTGCAGTAACCTGGCGGCGAAGGCGCGCCAGAGCGGGTCGACGAGCCGCCCATCCAGAAGATCGGCGCGGTGGCGCAGCCGCTGCGCAAGATCGGGTTCACCCCAGGTTGCCGCGCGGCCCGCCTGCGCGCGCAGCTGGCTCGCCTCGGTCACCACGCCCCGCGCTTCTGTGGCGCTCATCACCGGGTGACACCACGCGACGGCGCAGTCGCTGGCGGCCCCGGCCAGCACAAGGCGCTCGTCGCGGTCGAAGATTGCTAGCAGCTGGGGCGCGGTGTTCGTGGCCATCCCCTCGGCATGGTCGATCGCGCCCAGCATGGCATCGGCCAGCGTCGCGAATCGGGCGAGCACTAGGGGCGCGGCCCGGCCCGACATCAGATCGGCCGGCGCGCGGCGCGACAGGGTCAGCGCGAACGGATGACTGAGATCGGAGTTTCCAGACGGACAACCTGGCGGGACACCCCGCGCGCCGGTGGTCGGCAGGATGGGCAAGGGCAAGTCGAGCATGGGGGAAACCTCCGACGGCGCAGGGAGCCTCTCTCCCCGCCCTATCCGTCAAAGACCAAACCGCCGCCCTCTTCCTCGAAGGAGCGACAGAAGCTGCTCAACTTGCCGACGGCAAATCACTCCATCGGACACGCAGGTATCGACCTTGCCGCTTAGGCAAATCCTTTCGGTCAATCATTCGACCTGATACCTGGAAATCCTCGTTGATCTTGACCACGAGCAACTTGTTGAAGTTCCCTGCGGTATCGACCACCACGACATCCTTCGTCTTGAAGGGGGTAATCGTTTTCACTTCGACGTGGTCATTGCCAAGTCTTCCGTCAGCGCCTTGCGCGTAGGTTTTGTTCAGCTTGATGCCATACGTGATGGCGCCGAAAAGTTCACCGACATCGCCGTAGACGGCGAGATGAAGACCCGTCTCCCTGTGATAGCTTTCCGCAAGCGATATCAGATCTTCAAAGTAGGGTATCATTGATCGGATGGCGTTGGGGTATTTTGCTCCCCACTCTTTGTAGCGCAGCTGCTCGTCAATTTCTGACCAAGTAACCCATTCGCCATCATCGTAGAACGCGCGATCAGACCAATCGATATCATCCATACTTTTCGCCCAACTTAAATCACTGCAGGCAAGTAGCAATCCAGTTTGGCAATAAAGTGGCCGGAGGCAACAGAGCCTCCGGCACAGGGTCAGCCGACCCGGTCGAGTAGCTTCTTGGCGCGCCCTTCCATGTCGAGCCGGGCATCCTGCTGGGTCTTGTCGCGCGCAAGCCGCGTGATGCCCTGCACGAAGTCGAAGATGCTCTCGGGCGGGCGGCCCTCTTCCATCAGCACCTTCTCGATGATCTTGCCCGACTCCGCCTTCGAGATGCCGCGCTTGCGCAGGAAGTCATCCCGGTCCTCATCCGTGCGCGCCACGATCTGCTGCCGCGCGGCCTTGATTCCGTTCACGAAACCCTGCGGCGAGGAATTGCCGAAGCGCGTCAGCGCCGGGGCCGCCTCATGTGCGAAGCGCGACGCGGCGTATTTCGAGTGGCGGATCTTGATCTCCTGGAAATCCTCGACGCCCCAGAGGTTGCGGTTCTGGCACACCGCCCGAAGGTAGAAGCTCGCCATGCCGAGCGTCTTGGCGCCCACCTCGGAGTTCCAGCAATAGAAGCCCCGGAAGTAGAGATCAGGGGAACCGTCCGGCAACCGGCCCGCCTCGATCGGGTTGTGATCGTCGACGAGAAACAGGAAGACGTCGCGGTCCGAGGCATAGAGCGTGGTCGTGTCGCGGCTGATTTCGACATCGGGGTTGTAGACCCCGGTCGACCAGTCGAGCACCCCCGGCACCTTCCAGCGCGTGTCGCCGGTGCCATTGCCCGCGATCCGTTGCACCGCCTCGACCAGTTCATGGTCATGGATGCGGCCGTAGTCCGGCCCGGTCACAGCGCGCAATTCAGTGCGGCCATCCTCGGTCTCGAAAGTCTTCACCTGCTCGGCGCGGTGGTTGGTCAGGCCATACTGCAGGTTGATCCCCGCCAGCGGCGCGGGCAACTGCCGCAGGTAGGAGGCCGGAGCGCCGACGATGCTGGCAAGCTGGCCGAACGCCCAATGCGTGGGCGCAACAGGTTCATGCGCTTTCGGCAGCATCAGATGCAACCGCTCGGGGTTATCGCGCGCGGCCTCGACCCGGATATCCGCCGTCTGCACCACTCGGCTGCGGCTGCGGTCGGACCGACCTTTCACATTGGCCCAGAGATCGTCGAGCGACAGATACCGCTCATCATCGGGCCGGTTGAACCATTCGGACGACACTCGCCCGTTCCGCTCACCCCGGCTCACATCCACTTTCCAGCCACCCGCCCGCGCCGGTGCGACTGGATCCAGAACTTCTACAACGCCCATCGGCTATCTCCCGCGACGGGCGCCAGGAGCCACTCTCCCAGCCCTCAACCCGTCGCCGGGAAATCGACACTCCTCTTACTCTGGCTGATGTGAAGGGCGGGAAGCGGACCTTCGCCGCGCTTGGGTCGAACGTCGCGGAAGGGCCGTCTCTGCTGGGCAGACCCCACTCGCTTGGGGGGCAGCAAGCTGTGCCGCCGCAACTCTGCTTCGAGCCCTTTCGAGCCCTTCGTGTCGGTTTTGGGCTTCATGTTGCATGACGGGCATCCAAGTGGGTGCCTGCCAATGTCCGCGGCGCTTAGCGCGCACGGCAGGCTTGGGGGGGGGGTGACACGAATTGGATGCTTACTCAGCGCTCTGGCCGGTCAGCCAACGCGAGAACGTGCTCATCGCTGATGTGGCGGGCCGGTCGGACGGCCAGGCGAGATAGTAACGTCCGACAGAAACTGTGACGCCGAAAGGCTGTGCCAAGCGGCCCTGCGCGATGTAGCTCTCGAACATGGAGATCGGCAGCAGGGCGACGCCGGCGCCTGAGGTTGCCAGCTCTGCCAAAGCCACCGAGCTGTCAAAGACCGGCCCGGTGACAGGCGGGCAAGGCACGCCTGCGGCCTCAAACCAGCCCGGCCATTCGGCGCTTCGGTAGCTGCGCAGAAGCGTTACTTGCCCGAGGTCCGAGGGATGCAGCAGCCGTGACGCGAGGCCCGGCGCGCAGAGCGGCGCCATCGGCGCCTCTGCCAGTGGGATCGCATCGTGTCCTGTCCAGCCTCCAGTGCCGAAACGGATCGCCATGTCGAGCCCCTCGCGCAGGATCTCCACCCGGTTGTTGTTGGTCGAGATCCTCAGGTCGATCTGGGGATGGGCCTGTCGGAACGCCTCGAGCCGCGGCATCAGCCAGCACATCGCGAAGGTCGTGTTGACGCCAACCTTTAGCACCTCGATGTCGCGCCGCCCGCCGAGACGGTCGAGCACCCGCGACATCGCGTCGAACCCATGCTCAAGCACGGGAAAGAGCAGGCGTCCCTCGTCGGTCGGGATCAGCCCCTGGGAGGTCCTCAGGAACAGCGCTGTGCCCAGCAGGTCCTCGAGCCGCGCGACCTGGTGGCTGACGGCAGCCTGGGTGACGCGCAGCTCGATCGCGGCCTTGGTAAAGCTGCCCTGGCGCATGGCGACCTCGAATACGCGCAGGGCATTGAGCGGCAGGTCGGGGCGATCCATGGCAGTACCTCAGCTAATGGCAGGCCATAAGATTTGTCGTTTGATGGCTGCGATCAAGCCGAAATATACAGTCCGCATGACATCATGTGATGTCGCATCCCAGGCGCCACTGGCGCAGATCCTGAAAGGAATGGTCCCATGCGGTTCACCGCTACCGTCCTGTCGCGTGTCGCGACAGGGCTCGCTCTCGGCCTGTCCATGGCCACGGCCTCCCTCGCCGAAACGCCTGTCGAGGCGCTCTCCGAAACCGTCGCCCGGATCGAGGAACAGCTCGGCGCCCGCGTCGGCCTCTCGCTCATGGAGACCGGCACGGGTTGGTCCTGGTCTCACCGCGAGGACGAGCTTTTCCTCATGAACAGCACGGTCAAGGTGCCGGTCTGCGGCGCCATCCTCGCGCGTTGGGACGCGGGCAGGCTGTCGCTCTCCGATGCGCTGCCGGTGCGCAAGGCCGACCTCGTGCCCTACGCGCCCGTCACGGAGACGCGGGTCGGCGGCAACATGACCCTCGACGAGCTCTGCCTCGCGGCGATCGACATGAGCGACAATGTGGCGGCGAACATCCTGATCGGGCATCTCGGGGGGCCGGAGGCGGTGACGCAGTTCTTCCGCAGCGTCGGCGACCCGACGAGCCGTCTCGACCGCATCGAGCCCAAGCTGAACGACTTCGCTTCTGGAGACGAGCGGGACACCACGAGCCCGGCCGCCATGTCCGAGACGCTGCGAGCGCTGCTGCTGGGCGACGTGCTGTCTCCGGAGGCCCGCGGGAAGCTGGCGGAGTGGATGCGCCACGGCGGCGTGACCGGCGCATTGCTGCGCGCCGAGGCCGAGGACGCCTGGCTGATCCTCGACAAGTCGGGCAGCGGAAGCCACACGCGCAACCTCGTCGCGGTGATCCAGCCTGAAGGCGGAGCGCCCTGGATCGCGACCATGTTCATCTCGGATACGGACGCGGAGTTCGAGGTTCGCAACGAGGCGCTCAAAGATCTGGGTAGGGCGGTGGTCGCGGTTGTTCGCGAATAGCCTATCCCAGGCGCGGCTTCCGCTCTGAGAAAGGATGTACTTTGGGCTGCGGAGCAGTGAGACATCATGCCATTGCGCAGCCGATGGTGCCGGTGGGGTGCCCTGCAATACCTGGTCGACTGGAGCCGCTCTAGCACCGTCCCTAAAGTCCCGCACCGCGGACCTCGGGATCTTGGATCTTGCTGCGCAGTGGCATGAAGGTCCGGTATGGGGAAGCTGCGCTGCAGCAACGGTGATCTTGGCCAAGGTCCGCAATGGGCCGAAAACGACGGAACCCGGCGGGTTTCCCCGCCGGGCCCCTTCGGGGAAGACCCCGTTCTTTTCAGAACGGGATCTCGTCGTCGCGGTCGACCAGCTCGGGGTTTTCGTTCTCGGCCGACTTCGGGCGGCTCAGGAAGTCAACCTTCTCGGCGATGATCTCGCAGCCGTAGCGATCGGTGCCGGTTGCGTCGGTCCACTTCGTGTAGTGGATGCGGCCATGGACGAGGACCTTCATACCCTTTTCGCAGTGCTCTGCGACGGTCTTGCCGAGGCCGTTGAAGCAGGTGATGCGGTGCCATTCGGTGTCCATGACCCGGTAGCCGTTCTCGTCGCGCATCACGCGACCCTCGGAGAGGCGCGGCCGCGAGGTGGCCAGGGTGAAGTTGGTGATCTTCGTGCCGCTTTGGGTCGAGCGCACTTCGGGCTTTTGACCGATGTTGCCGGCGAGGATAACGATGTTCTGCATGGTAAGCTCCTGTGTTTCCTGTCCCTGGGACCGTCCCTTCGACAAGACCCGGAAAAAGCCTGTCGGCTGAGGCGTGCACGGGAGACGGAACGGCGACCGGAAACCTCCAGAGGGCCGGGGTGGAGCGGGCAGGTGACGCGTTTCCTCAGAAACGCTAGCCAACACGGCCCGGACTGACGCGGGGTTGCGCGCCAGAGGCCGAACAGGCTTAGGGGATTGTCAGTCGAAGGGATGGCACCGGGGATAGGAGCGGCCTGGGGCTCTCGCAGAACTCGGCCTTCCTCACCAAGGCAACCGGGTTGAAGCAGTTGCGAAACCGCCGACCCGGCAGCTCAAGCCAACCTCATCCCCCTGCCCTATCGCGGCGTCCTCCGTGGGAGTTGCGATGTTGCAGCCTGACGGCTATCCCGGACGCATCATTCAGGACACGAGGGCCCAATGGCTGATTTCAATCTCGAGGCGATGTCGCTCAAGGAACTGCGGCAATTGCAGAAGGACCTCGCCAAGGCGATTTCCACCTATGAGGACCGTCATAAGGCCGAAGCCCGCACCAAGCTGGAAGCCATCGCCAAGGAGATGGGCTACTCCCTCGCCGAACTGATCGGTATTGAGGTGAAAGCCACCCGTGCGCCGGCCCTCGCGAAGTATAGGCACCCTGAGAACGCGGCCCTCACCTGGTCGGGCCGGGGCCGGAAACCGCAGTGGTTCGCAGACCACATCAACGCCGGCAAGGACCCGAGCGCTCTGGCGGTCTGACGGAGTTGGGTGACCCCGCCCGGGCGAAGCATGGCCCAAGTTAAGGAAACCGGTTTTTGCTGACACGACTGTTCGATCATGTTAGAAAAACGACGATTTCTTAACACGACGCGGAGCACATGTTAAAGCCGACCTACGCCATTCCCGCCCTGCCACCCCCGGCCGAGATCGAAACCGTTCCGGTCCTGAAGGCGCTCGCTCGCGCCAGCCGCGCGCTTGCGGATCTGAAGGGTCAGGCCAAGACCATTCCGAACCAAGGCATCCTGATCGACACGCTGGCTCTTCAGGAAGCCAAAGCTTCGTCGGAAGTCGAAAACATCGTCACAACGCAGGATGAACTGTTTCAGGCGGATGTTTTCCCTGACGATCCGCAGTCCCCGGCGGCCAAAGAAGTAGCGCTGTATCGCGACGCTCTGCGGCTCGGATACGCACGCTTGGGCGAAACCGGCGGCCTGATCCCAAATTCGGCGCTCATCGACATGTTCCGCTTGCTGAAGGGCCGCAGCGATGGATTTCGAGTGACACCGGGTACTGCCCTCAAGAACGAGCAAACAGGGGAGATCGTCTTCGTCCCGCCCCAGGATGCGCACGAAATTGTCCGCCACATGACGGCGCTCGAACGGTTCATCAACGACGATGAACTCAGCGATCTCGATCCGCTCATCAAGATGGCTTTGATCCATCATCAGTTCGAAAGCATCCACCCGTTTCCGGATGGGAACGGACGTATCGGGCGCATCCTCAACGTACTTTATCTGACCAGAACGGGGTTGCTCGACATCCCGGTGCTCTACCTGTCGCGGTTCATCACCCGTAACAAAGCGGACTACTACAGGCACCTTCAGGCGGTGCGCGACACGGGCGATTGGGAACCCTGGGTCATCTACATGCTGGAGGCCGTTGCAGAGACTTCTGCCACAACAGTCGAGATCGTCACCGGCATCCGACAGCAAATGGCGGACGTGAAGCATCGGCTACGTGAGGACTTGCCGAAGATTTACAGCCAGGAACTTCTGAACAACTTGTTTCGCCATCCCTACACCCGGATCGAATATCTGCAGAACGATCTGGATGTCAGTCGGCAGACGGCCGCGAAGTATCTCGACATCTTGGCCGAGCACGGCTTTGTCGAAAAGCACCGCTCTGGAAAGCACAACTACTTCATCAACGTCGCCCTGGTGAAACTCTTCCTCGACGTTTCGGGCGGACCGTAAACTCGACACCGGGCGTTCGGCTCCTTGGGCAGTCGTGCCGACCTCCGCGTCGGCTCAGATTTCCGGGCCACCGAGAGGTCTGAAAGCCGAACGGACCGGATCGGGGACCCTGCCCCGATGCCGAGCTCTCGGGACAAACCGTGGGCCTTATGCCCACGGGTCGACCTCAGCGATCACTTGAACCTCGTCGCCGTCGATTTCGTCGGCGGGGACGGCGCCGAAGGTTCCATCCCCTGCCTGGAAGACGACGATCGAGACCATGAGCGTGGCGGCGAGGGAGGCAGCGAAGGCGTGAGCATCTTTGCGGGACATCTGTTTGGCTCCTGTCTTGGAGGCGGGGGACCATCCCCCGCGCGACAGGACCCCGCAGGCCCGAAGACTGGCTGACATCACCGGGTGCGTTCGGCTCGCCCGAATCCACCCGGCGGCACGGGCATGCCCGTAGTCCGACCCCTCGCGGGTTGATCTCGAAGACGGGGTTCGGGGCAAGGAAGGGAATGGCGAGCGGGGGATGGTGCCCCAACGTCAGGAGCCGGTTGTCTCGCTTTTGCTTTGAACGCCGCCAGCCTCCTGGCCACGCTCTTGGTTGACGACTCCTTCTTTGGGAATGGATCCTATGGTGCCCCGCGGCATCGCGGGACGAGGGTTTGGTCGGTGAGAGGCCCGGCCCTTGGGCAGGCCCCTCACGCATTGTCAGGGCTCAGGCGGCCAGGTCCGCGTCCCCTGCCCTATCGCCGTCCTCGGCACCGACGATATCGAGCCTCGCGTTGCGATAACCTTCGCGTGCGATCCAGAGATCAGCCGCAGTGACGGACTCCGCCAGGTGCAGCAGTTCGGTGTTGCCGCCGAAGTCCAGCAGCACGCGGACCTGCCCGGGCTTCGGCTCCTCGGCGACCTCGAATACCAGCCGGCTGTCCGCCGAGTGGCTGCGCATGATGGTGACGAGGATCACCCCGTCCGAGGAGAAGTTGCCTTCATGGAGCGTGAAGGCGGCCGGAGCGGTCCAGGTCGGATAGGACCGAGGCGGTTCCTTCTTCACGAGGCGGCCGACACCGTTTGATCGCTCCCAGGCCGCCAGCTTCTTTGTAAAACGTGCCGGCGGCTTGGGACTGCCGTCGGTATAGCGGATCAGCGCCCCGAGAGGGGCTGTGTCGATGATGGTTGTTGCAGACATGATTCCTCATCCCGAATGCGAGTGTTCGCATTCATCATATTGATATTGTTGTGTTTTGTTGGAGTAGGGGCGGGTTTCCCCGCCCCCGGATAGCTCAGATCACTCTGCGGCCATCATCGACGCATTGCCGTCGGGCAAATCAGCCATCAGGAAGGCCGGGAGATCGACCTCTTCGGGCTGGCCAGCGTCCTGCCCCTGCCCTTCTCCGATCGCCTCGCCGTCCTGCGCGGCCAGATCGGTCCGGCGGAGGACCTCGGGCAACCACCCGCTTCCCTTGAGGAGCCGCTCGGCTTCCGTGGCCATCTCGCCCTTCTTCAGGTGATCAAGGAGCTGCGCGGTCCCTTCACCCTTCGCCTCGCGCACGGCCTCGAGGATCCGGGCCTTGGGCACACGGTTGAGATAGCCATCGACCGTCGGCTCCCAGCCCGCCTCGACCATGTCGAGATCGACCGCCCGCGCCACCAGATCGGCATGCTTCATGCGGCGGGTCAGACCGCTGGCCGAGATGCCCGCCCCATAGGGGTTCACCTTCTCATGGAGCGCGTTGATCCCGAAGCTGAGGCAATGCGCCAGGAGCGCCAGACGGCTACCCTGGTCGAGGAGCGTCAGATAGTCCCAGAGGCCGGCATCATCGCCGAGAGGCAAATCAGCCTCCCAGGCGGCGTGACGCTCGTCGACGAGCTTGGCGACGACGCTGTCCTTCAGATCGGGCGCCTGGGCCGACATGTAGACGTGACGCACCGAGGCTTCGAGGCAGCTGCCCGTCGCAGAGGAGGTGCGGAAGGTATCCGTCACCAACTTCAGGAGCATGAGCGTCAACGCCACGTCCGGCGAACGCCCGATGGCCTCACGCAGCGCGAGGGTCCGGTGGGCCGTCAGTTCCATGACCAACCGCTCGGGCAGCGGCTTCAGCGCGCCGTCATCTTCTTCCTCCGACAGGTCAGCACCGATCGGCTGACCACCCGAAGTGATGACGGTGCCGCCGACAGAGGTCCCCGAGGGTTTCCAGCTGGAAACACCGACATCACCCCCCTGCCCCATATCATCCGCGCCATCACCATACTGGACCGCGGTTTCCTCGCGCGGCTCGTCCTCGGGCCGGACATAGCCACGATAGACCGCGAGACAGCCGTCCCGATCCAGCGTGACGAAGACGCCGGCGCGCCCGACCTCGGCCGGATCGTAGATCAAGGGCCGCTGCTCAAGCGATTCCATCGCCGTTTCGAGCTGGCCCAGCCGAGCGTCGATCTCCTCGGGGTATTCGTCCTGGCCGGAGTATTCCTCCTCCAGCGCACGATACTCGGCGAGGAGCGAAGCGTGGGCCGCGCTTTCCTCGTCGATCATCGGGGCGGGATCACCGGCCAGACGCCGCAGACCGTGGCTGTAGCCGTAGGGCAGGTCGGCCGCGACCTCGATCCACTTCCAGCCCTCGGAGACCAGAGCCTCGGCTTCGGCCTGGAGCTTCTCGGCAACCAGCCGGTCCAAAAGGGCAGGGTCCTCGAGCCAGCCACCTTCGTCGCCCTGAAACAGATCGCGCAGGACGACGCCGCCTGCCGCCTCATAGGCATCGACACCAACAAAGACCGCGCGACGATCAGACGCCCGGACCGAGGTCTCGGTCAGCATGCGCCGGATGGCATAGGGCTCCTTGTTCCACGAGTTCTTCACAGCCTCCCAGACCTGCACCTGACGCGCATGATCGGGGTTCACAGTGAATGCCATCAGCTGTTCCAACGTCATGCCATCCTCGGCATAGACCTCGAGCAGGGCAGGGGCCACGGAGGCAAGTTTCAGGCGCTGCTTGACGATCTGCGGCGTGACGAAGAAGGCTGCCGCGATCGCTTCCTCGCCCTGACCCTTTTCGCGCAGGGCCTGAAACGCGCGGAACTGGTCCAGCGGGTGCAGGGCGACGCGCTGCATGTTCTCCGCCAGCGAGTTGTCCTCGGCGAGGATCTCCGACGCAGCATCCCGCACGATACAGGGGATCGGCGCGGTCTTCGCCAGCCGCTTCTGCTTCACCAGCAACGACAGCGCCTGGAAGCGACGACCACCGGCCGGGATCTCGAACATGCCGGTCTCGACGCCCTCGGCATCGAGCATGGGCCGAACGTTCAAGCCCTGCAGCAGGCCGCGCCGCGCGATGTCCTCGGCAAGTTCCTCGACCGAGACGCCAGCCTTGATGCGCCGCACGTTGGTCTGGCTCAGCGCGAGCTTGTCGAAGGGGATGTCCCGTGAGGGGGACAGGGTGACTTTCTGGGCTGCTTTCGCCATCAGATCTTCTCCGCGACGGGCGCCGGAAGCCACTCTCCCGATCTCGCTTCCCGTCACCCCTCAAACCCCCAACCTTTCTCTCTCAAAGCGGGCGGCATGTTTACCGGGGTATACGTGGAGCAAGAGGGGGTTATGTTTACCCGGGTATACATCAAGCAATGGTCATACTACGCGCTGACGGGGGCGGCAGGTTGTGAGCGAGCGGAACATACGGACGAAGTCCATGCTTTCACTGGCTGCCCGATTGGTTAGCGCTTGTAGATAGGCCCTCGGTTGCCGGATTCTGTCGAACGCCTCAGTAATACCAAGAATGGCGAGTGCTGAGCCAAGCGCTCCCATCGCATTTCGAGCAGTCTCTACGTCGGTTCTCGCTAGTCCAATCGCCGGAGCAAGGGTGTCGGACAATCGAATGACATCGCCCCAATCCTTTGCAGTTACGGAAGCGAAGGATGCTGCATTCTTGGCCAGGGCAATGCACTCAGACACCGTGATATCGTTGGTTTGTCCGACATCAGTGCTTCTTGGATAGCTGGTTCGATTGGCTGTGCTTACTTTCTCAGGCGCAACTTCAGATTCATAGTTTTCTTTCTTTGACTTCTGAATGTGCCGGTCATTTTGTCTGTCGCTGACGGTCACTGCATCTGCAACGGACGATGTCTCAGCGCCTGTCTGAGGAAGGTTTTCCTGTAGTTCCTGAATGAGACCGGCCAGTTGGTCCGAAGACAATGAACGACGCAGTGAGCGGCACGCAAGGTCGTGCAGTGCGGGCTGAATGGTCGCAGCCCTGTGGTAAAGAATGTCCCTGATCACTGATCGGAGCGCTTTGCACCGAATTTCTTCTCGGGAGCATTCTTCTGCAAGTGCGATGAGGTGATCGCGGATGGCGAACAGCGGCGCGAGGTCGATGCCGTAGGTTAGTTTGGCTTCGGCACA
Organism: Pararhodobacter sp.; assembly: GCF_034676545.1. Classification (NCBI taxonomy): domain Bacteria; kingdom Pseudomonadati; phylum Pseudomonadota; class Alphaproteobacteria; order Rhodobacterales; family Paracoccaceae; genus Pararhodobacter; species Pararhodobacter sp. The sequence continues at coordinate 16,481 of NZ_JAUCBZ010000011.1, read as the reverse complement.
CTCATCCTGTACCCGATATCGCTTTCCGTTCGGGCTCGACTTTCGAGCCAGCAATCCGTTTGCCTTCAAATTGGCGAGGCGGCGCCTTAGTGTGCGTTCGTCGATACCGTCACAGCGCTCGATCAACGCCCTGTTGGAGGCAAAGACAACAAGTGAGTTTGGGTCGGCCGACTGGGGCACGAACGACAGAAGGCCTCGCAGAACCGCAACGTCACGGTCTCTCAGACCAAGAGGTTTGCGGCAACGGCGTACCAAATCCAGAAGCGACCAGCGCGCGTCTTCCGCCTTAACCGGCGTCACAGTGCTGCGGTCGTTCAGATATGAGGAATTGGTGCGCCGAACGTGCCGCTGCACGGGCGAAGACATGACATGTTCCATGTTGAATCCGGCGGAACGCTCGGGTCAGCCGAGTGAAGACCTTGCAACCCTGCCTGTCGGTGTCCGTTCTTCTCCAGAAAAAGGATAAAAGATATCAGATCACCGCGAAGCGATGTTGCGTGCGATTCGGGCCTGCGCTAGTCTGCTCGTGCTAGAAGATGAGCATTCTCAGGGTTGGCGCCCTGTGTTTTGCGCGGGCCTTCCGGGTGGTTTCCATTCGGGAGGCCTATCCTTTTCCGACACTGCTCCTCTGTTGTTTTCGTTGCATTCCATCAGTCCTTCTTCTTGGACTGACTGAGAAATTCTTCATGCAGGCGTGAAAAGACGTCATCCGCATTTGCATGCAGCCAAGCCGCGAAACCCCTATGTTGCGCCGATGGCCGGAAGCCCAATGCCCCTTTGGTAAGGGCGACCTCTCCCAGGGCGGACCCATCCTGTGCCATCAGCGTGAAGGGCGTTGTGCCCTTCTCATGGCGTTTCTCCTTAGGGGTATCCGCCTTTGGAAGAGCTTTCACCCAGGCCGCAAATCGCTCGTCTGAGCTGGAACCTTCAGGGAAGGGGGCAGGGTGGACGGAAAGAACGTCGATCTTCTTCTCAAGTACCACAACGGCGAGTTCATACCAGCGTTTCCATCCGATCGAGGGCGCGGCACCGATGCGTTCCAGCACTTGTCTCGGAAATGCCTCGCGCACCTTACGCATGTGCGACGTGTGGCTGCGGTTCACGTTCAGCGCGTCCTGAACCACGCGCGCATCGTAACCCGCCTCCTCCAAGTCGCCCGCAAACAAGGCTTTCTCGATGAAGGACGGGTCCTTGCGAAGGTTGTTTTCCTGGCCCTGCGCCAGGACCGCCTCTTCGTCGGAAAGGGTGCGGATCAGCGCCTTGACCGGCGTTCCCAAGCCACGGATTGCGGCAAGCCTGCGGCGCCCGTAAACCACCTGATACCGACCGCTCAGTTTCGGGTGCGGTCGCAACAGGATCGGAACCTGCTGGCCGTGTTTGGAAATGCTTTCGCGCAGGTCGGCGATGTCGTCGTCTAGCGCTCCGATGCGATCCTTTAATCCGGTGTCTTCAATCAGTTCGGGATCGATGTCCTGCACTGATCGAGCCCCGACACTGCGCAGATCGTTGCGGATGGCTGCGATCGGCCCAGCACTTTGAAATACCTCTGGCATCTTGGCGGTCGGGCGGGGCAGGGGTGCATTTGCATCTTCTTCCGGCCGAGGGACAGGAGTGATGCCTTCGAACATGTTCTTCCTAGCCATCTCAGCCGCGCCCCCATGCTCTGTGGATGTCTTGTTCCAGCTCCCGCGCGACAGCGTTGATCGATTCCATCGCGCGGTCATAAGTGTTGCGGTTCATGCTACCTCGACCGACTTCGAACAGCGTCTGATGTGTAAGGCCTGCGTCCGAGACGGCGGTGGACTTCAGGAACGTCTCGGTCATCACGCGTTTGCCAAAGTTGGCGCGTAGCAATCCGGCAACCTGCGCTTGCGGCCCGTCCGAAGGTTCGAAGCGAGAGACCAGGTAGCGGAGAAAGTCGTATTCCAACGTCATTCCTGCTTCCCTGATCGTATCGAGCAAGGATGAGGTCATGGTCAGAAACTGGGCCAAGGATGCCACGTCGATAAAGTTCGGCACCACTGGAATGATGATCGAAGACGAGGCCACAAGAGCCGAGAGGGTCAAGAACCCAAGCTGCGGGGGGCAATCGATGAACACCAGATCATAGCTGGCTTCAACCGAGAGGATTGCTTCGCGAAGCCGCAGGTAAAAGGGTGGCTCGGAGCCACGGCGAAGGGCGTAGGGGGTCTCGGTCTCGTATTCCGACAGGATCAGGCCACCTGCGGCTATGTCCAGGCCGTGGAAGTAGGTTTTCCGCACCACCTCGCTCATCGGCACAGGGTTCTCATACCGGATGGCATCATAGATCGTGCCTTGATGCGTGAAGTCGATTTCAGGCCGCAAACCGGTCATCGACGAAAGCGAGGCCTGCGGGTCCATGTCGATCACCAGCACCCGGTAGCCGTGCAGGGCATACCATTGGCTGAGATATGCCGCTGTGGTCGTCTTCGCTGACCCGCCCTTGAACGACACGCAAGATATAATCTGCAGCGGCTCTGATCCGACCCGCCCACGTAGATAAAGCGAAGGGTCGCGCGTGGTTCGCGCCAGAGCCAAACGGATCTGCGCAAGGTCGTCGGCCGAGTACAGTTTCCGTCCACGCTCATCGAGCGGGACGTCAGGGATCTTGTCCTCCGCGTGGAGTTTGCGCAGGTGACCAGGCGCGAGCCCAAGAAATTCGGCCGCTTCTGTCGATGAAAAGCTTCTCAAGTACTTCCTGGCGTCAGGCGCAAAATTGCGCTCCAGATGCATCCGGATAGACTCATGCAGTGTGGATGCGTCGCTCTGAAGCTCTGCAAAAACACGCTCTTCGGTCATACTGCCCTCATCTAGATCGTGGTGCGGTTTACCCACACTCACTGTGCCCCTTGGAGCGACATTTTCTTTGTAGCGCAGAAAACCGCAATTCTCGCGATTTTCCGCTACGACAATAAATGCGTCATGTCTGGCAGTGGTGCAAGAAAATTCTACAGCTCGTGGCTGATGCTGACGGATGAGCGGGCGTGTCATCAGCCTTACTGACCGTCATGACATTGAAAAACAAGAACTTCTACCAGATCAAGCAGAGTTCACGCTTGCTAAATGTTGTGGTGCGCCCGCCAGTACTGCCTTCTAAGGATGAGCGCACTTTCGAATCGTCAAAGCAATAGCCCCAGCTTCTCCGCCCGCTCCAGCAGCATTTTCACCGAAGAAGGCTGCCAGCTTGTCCGCCCACGGGGCGTTCGTTCGCGCATCGCTTCCAGTCGGGTGCAGATCGCCTGGAGTGTGACGTCGGGGTCCGCGCCCTTGATAGCGGCGACGATTGCGGGCAGGCGGTCGTCAGTCTCGCGACGGCCGGCGCGGACCAGCACGGTGTCGGGAAGAAAGCCGTCGCGGACATAGGCATTAACGGCGCGGAGCAGACGGCCTTGCGTCCATTGGCGCTCGCGGGGCAGGGGGCCGTTTACGATGCGCACCACGTCTTCCCAAGCCATGTCGGGCCGCAGACGGCGCACATGGGGCACCCAGTCCTGCGCCGTCTCGTTCAGGCGTTCCATGTAGCCGTCCTGCCGTGCCAACCGAACCTTGCGCAGCGCCGCCGGATCCCGAGCGCGCAGGCCCGGATTGCCGCCAACCCGACCCTTGGTTCGTGCGCTGGCCAGCCCCGCCTTGGTGCGTTCGCGGATCAGGGCACGCTCAAACTCGGCGGCGGCGCCCAGGACCTGCAGGGTGAACTTGCCCTGCGGCGAGGACGTGTCGATCGGGTCCATGAGCGAGCGGAAGAAGGCTCCTTTCGCCTCCAGCCGTTCGATCACCTCCAGCAGATGTGAGAGCGACCGCGCCAGACGGTCGATGCGCACGACGACCAGCGTATCGCCCTTGGAGATGCGTTCCAACACGCGGGCCAGAACGGGCCGAGCACGGTTGCCGCCCGAGGCCTGCTCCTCGTGGATCTCTACGCAGCCCGCGGATTTCAGGGCCTGCGACTGGGGCAGGGGGGTCGTCTAATCGCATCACATCTTGCAAGCCCTTTCTTTCGGTGTGGAGCAAAAAGCCATCATTGATCAGCGCAACTGTTCTTCTAGGCGTGCCAAGGTGCGTTTGCCGGAGCAGGGTCGTCTTCGCGGTCGACAACCTGGTCGCCGCATGATTGGTGTTCGCGGGTGGGCCTTCCTATGTCTGATCCGCACTCAGCTGAGGAGCCAGCGGTGCATCCCCCTGCACGAAAGGCCCTACCTACGTCCCGGCAGGGACGCTTCGGCGCGCTCACATCTCGAGCGCTATCTCTGTGTTTTCAAGCAGTTGGTTTCATGCCTCGTTCAAACAGCGTGCCATCTCTGAGCATCGCATGCATCGTGACCGCCAGCTTCCGTGCCAATGCGACGGCCGCGCGCTTGAAGCCAATGCGTTCCCTGAGCTTCAGCCCCCAGGTCCGCAGGTCACTTTCAGCCGAACTGCGAGTCAGGATGACAGATGCAGCTTCGTAGAGCAGGCCGCGAAGGTGATGATCGCCGCGGCGGGAGATATGGCCCTTGTAGTCGATCTCACCGGACTGATACCGCCGAGTTGTAAGGCCGACCCAAGCGCCGACGGATCGGGACTTCCGGAAGTTGTCCGGGCTTTCAATCGCCGTGACAAACGATGTCGCGGTGATCGCGCCCACTCCCGGGATCGACATCAGGATCCGGCAGCCTTCGTTCTGTCGGGCTTCCGCAGCAATTTGGCGGGCGAGCCGGGCCGCCTGCAGCCGGGTTGCGCACCAGGCGTCGAGCATCGGCAGCAGGATTTCTGACAGTTTCGGCTGATCGAAGAGAAGTCGACGCACATGTGCTTCGAATGTGCTGCCCTTCCCAGCAGGAATGAGCAGACCGAAGGTCTTCATGAACCCTCTGATATGATTGGAAAGATCGACCGTGATCCTGACAAGCCGGTTCCTGGCAGCGATCAGGGTCCGCGCCAGCATGCTGTCAAAGCCTTTCACCCTCACTTCTCGGAAGAAGCCGATCTCGGCCAGATGCGCCAGGCCATCGGCATCGTTCGCGTCGGTCTTGTTCGGCGCCATGTCGAGGGCCGACTTGGCGTGCCGTGCATCAATACAGATCGCGGGCAAGCCCTCGGCTCGGAGGGCATGATAGAACCAGACCGACAGGGGCCCGGTCTCGAAGACGATCCGTTCGACTGCAGGTGCCCGCTTGCGCACCAGTTGTGCAATCACAGCAGGGTCAGAGGCACATTTTCCGCGCCAGACCCGCTCCCCGTGACGCCGGATCGACACGGCGGTCTCTTTCATAGAAACATCGAGGCCAATATATTCCTTCATGGCTGTTCTCCATCAGATGTTTGGGCCCGGCGTCCAGTCGAGAGCCCGTATCTTCATCATATCGGGGAACAGCCACCCTCCCAGCCTTGCCGAGGCTCAGGTGACCAACGGCCCGCGATTACCCCATGTCTGATCCTCGGTCGAGACGCGAGCGTAGCCGATCAGGGGCATCAAAACAGGCCGTTTGCAGTTTCACATACCACTAATAAACGACCGTTTGTAAACGGATGCAAGGGCGCTCTCTGTGGTCCTGCTCAATAGTAAGCCCTTGGTTTCTATAAAGTGGGCGCGATCAGCGAGCCCTCGCTGACCATCGCCTGTGCGTGCTATATAAAGAGGGTGAAGGCACTCCGACAAAACCCTTGGGTAAAGTGCAAAACTTAGATATTTTGCACATATGAAGCCTCAAGCACCTGTCTTGCATGATGAATATGATGCTCTCATCCTCGACGGTGAGGAGGTTGAAGAGGCGTCTGAGGACGATCTGTGGTTTCTGCCCGGTCCAATGGAAGAGGAACCGGATTACCTGCCTCCCGGACCACGGGCCGAACCGCGTGAAGCCGAGGTCCTCGACGATTGGCGGATGGCAGAGGCGGCTCATGCCGCGCGTCTTGCCCGTGTGGCCGGTCGCGTCGGCGCGTTGGACGACCGTTTGAAGCGCGGCCCGGAAGGATGGCGGCACCGGTTGGCCCTGATCGAGGCTGCCGATCTGAGTTGGCTCAACGGCGACCGCATTGGACCCGATAGGCTGGCGCTCTGGATCTCCATGCGCCTGTCAGGGGTACAGGACGATACTGCTGCGCTCGCGCGTGTCGGTTGGGCGGTGCGGCGGCTATCCGGTGGGCCGGGACCGGAGGTAGACCTTTCCGCCTTCCTTGACCGCCGCGACCCCGAGAACCTCGCCGATGCGGCCGAACCGTTTGCGGATCGCGCAGGCGGTTGGCTGGACCTGACGGCGCAAGCCTCCGAGTTGCACCCGATCACCCGTGCTTGCTTGGGCTTTCACCTCTGGAGCCTCGCGGGCCTCGGGCAGCAGGGTGACCGAATGGAGGCAGCCGTCACGGCCGCGCGGATTGCGGCGAGCGAGGGCAAGGGCGCAGTCTTCGCACCTCTGGCCATGGGCGGGGCAGGGGGGCTACGCGTCGGTGGTCCACCCGCTGAACGTCTGGCCCGCTGGCTTGACGGAATGGAGACGGCGTGCCTGACCGCGATGCGGCACCTCGACGATATTGAAGCGTGGTCAGTGCGGGCGGAAGCCGAGATGACCTCACTTTCGGGAAAGACTCCTAGCGCCTTGCGCGCCGTGTTGACCGAATGGCCCCTTGTCTCCGCCGCGATGGCCGAAGCTCTGACCGCTGCCAGCCGCGCCGCCGTCCAGCGCAACCTCGCTTGGATGGAAGCGCGTGGTCTGGTCCGCGAAATGACCGGGCAGGGGCGGTATCGGATGTGGCGGGCTAAGAGCCAATAGGTTGTTCGCTAGATAAGCCGGGGTCCAGCTGACAGTTGATCCGATTAAGGACCTCCAGGGCGTGGCAGTACAGTGACGTGCGAGGGCTCTGTTGCACAAATCGCGTAAGGGATTCATCTTGTGAATCCAGCGTGATAGCTGGAAGGCATGAGCAAACCGAACACACCGACTTACAAGACCCTGAACTGGCCCGCGTACAACAAGGCGCTCAAGCGCCGCGGGTCGCTGACGATCTGGTTCGATCCTGGCATGGCGTGGGCTGCGAAGCCAACCAGCAAGCGTGGGCGACAGCCCGTTTACAGCGACGCTTCCGTCCAGACCTGCCTGACGATGAAGGTCCTTTTCGGCATGGCGCTCAGGCAGACGACTGGGTTCGTCGAAAGTCTCTTGTAGCTTGTAGGACTAGACTGGGATGTGCCTGATTTAAGCACACTGAGCCGTCGCCAAAAGACCCTTGCCGTGAACATCCCGCATCCCGCATCGGGGCGCGCAGGGTCCGCTGCATCTCTTGATCGACAGCACCGGGATCAAGGTCGAAGGGGAAGGTGAGTGGAACGCGCGCAAGCACGGCGGGGCAAAACGCCGCGTCTGGCGCAAGGTCCATCTCGGGATCGACGAACAAACGTTGGAGATCAGGGCGGTCGAGGTCACCAGCAGCGACGTCGGGGATGCCCCCATGCTGCCCGAACTGTTGGCCCAGATCGCCGCCGATCAAGACATTGCCAGTGTCACAGCAGATGGCGCCTACGACACCCGAAAATGCCATGACGCCATCGCCGATCGCGGGGCCGCCGCAATCATCCCGCCCCGCAAGAATGCAAAGCCGTGGAAGACTGTCACGGCAGGCGCGGGTCGCGCGCGACGAGGCCCTGAGAGCATCGAAATACCTCGGCCGCGCGCTCTGGCGACGATGGAGCGGATACCACCGCCGAAGCCGCGACGAGACCAAGATGCACTGTGTGAAACTGCTGGGTCAGCGCCTCATGGCGCGGGACTTCGACCGTCAAGTTGCCGAGTTCCAGGTCCGTGTGGCCGTCCTGAACGGCTTCACCGCGCTTGGCATCCCCGTAACCGAAGCCGCAGGATAGGTATGTCCGGGGATGGGGGACGTCCGCTTGTCACCGGATTTGTGCAACAGAGCCCAACGTCATCGCGAAATCTCGCCAGCCATCACGGCCCTCCCATGAACGGCGAGCATCGCGGTGAACCTTGGACAGCCGAACTGCCGTATGACGTTGAGAACGCGAGCCTCATAGGCCGCCTGCCCGATGAGGCGACACAGGTCTGACGCATGAAACTGCCGGTTGCCGCTGGGTGCGGCCTTGATCTGATCGTTCAGCTCACGGTCCCGTGGGTCAGCCGCCTGCTGCGGGGTTGGAGTTTCCGCCGATCGACTTTCCGAACCGGGTGAGGTTCGCCATCGGCGCATGAACCCGAGCAGGTAGCCGGCAGGAACCCTGTCGTTCCCGCGCGCCCGATTGAAGGCAAGAAAGCGGTCCCAGATCACCCGCGTGTCGACGTTCCAGCAGGGCAGAGCTCTCTTCGCGGCCTTGATCAGCTCCGCCCAACACGTCTGAAAGACGTTTGATGCTTCAGAAATAGTGATCTGTCCCGAGAAAATAGTTTTGTTATTTCTTTCTTTAGATAGTGATGTGTCGCCTGTGCCTGACGCAACATCCTGATCGCTGCCTTCAGTATCGAAGGCCGTGAAGCGGAAGAGCCAAGGCGCGAACTTGCCGTTGGGCTTCTCGCGTCTCAGCTCCAGCTCGGACGCCTCGAGTTCAGCCAGCAGCTCGGTCAGGTACTGGCGGGAGATGCCCATCTTCGACGCCAGGTCGGCGAGGGTGAAGGCGGCCGTCCCGCGCGGCAGCCCGTTGTAACCATCTTTCCACGCAATGGCGTCGAGGATGAGTGTTGCCAGCTTGTGGGCGGAAACGGACAGCTCTGTCTGGGTGATCCGTCTCAGGATCAGGCCGGTCGTGGGTTCCATGGTCGGTGTCTCCTGTGAGAGACGACCCCATGCCGAGAGCAAACAACATTTTTGCCAGCAAAACAACTTTGCTGGTTGCGGCGGTTCGGACAGTGCGCTAGAAGATCCTTGTTCACGGGTTCTTCTAGCGCGGCGTCAGGCTTTTCGGTCTGGCGTCGTTTCTCTTTTTGGGTTCGGTGCACCGTCACAGGTGCAAGATGATCGGGTGCGGACCTGCCCCGGGCAGGCCCGGGCAAGTTCAGTAGCGGACCTCTTCGAAACCGTAGTTCCCCTCATGATCCCGCCAGTCCACGAAGACTGATCGGTAACTGACCCAGTTACAGTGCGCGGTGTCGGGCAGCTGTGATGCGGGCGGGACCTGGGCGACACTCGACCGTGTCCATCGATAGTCACCCTGCACACCATAGGATCCGAGGCGCGTGGTGTCGTAGGTGTTGCAGTCGCCTTCACCGTTTTCGCGTTGGCTGAACTGGATGTGAAAGACACGGATGCTGCGGACGAAGTCGAAGGCGTCGCCCGAAATGTCGATGTCGGCCTGCTCGTCTGACTGGACTTCGACCAGAGGGAGAGGAGCTTGCGGCACGCTGACTTGAGGCACCTCTCGGAAGGCGATGTCGTAAAGCCGTTCCATCGGCGAGAGCGGGGCAGGGGCGTTGAACGACGCCCCCATCGGGCAACGCCAGATCTGCAAGGGTGGCTCGATCGGCCAGGGTGTGATTCTGCGGATGAAGACCGCACGCGCATGGGCACAGGGCGCCGATGCCGGCCAGCCGCCCGCGAGACAGAGCAGAATGGCGCAGTCGACCTGGTAGGCTTGCGCCGGCTCGACCGAACCGACGAGGCTCGATACGGTGATGGCCGCGGCGGCTGCCGCGGTCTGGACCTTGTGTTTCATGACGCCGACTCCATCTATAATGGTGCGGCGATACAAAACAACACTAACGATAGCAAGCAGATTTGATCGCTGCCGAACTGCGTTCGCTTCGGTCTTGCTTCGACGGACGGAGACAATGGGTGGAATGGCGTTCACCATTCTTGGAGATGAGGCTCTGATGCCTAGTCACAGCCTTCGGTAGGCAGCGGCGCTCTTGGTTTGGGCCGTGGGGAGGTTCGCCGTCCTGAACCTCGGTCCCCTAGCCGTTTCCCAATAGTGCGCGAAAGCCGTTGAAGGCCTTGCGGAGACGTCTACTGTCGCCGCGATGACAAACCGGGATCACATGCACGCCTTCCTGCGCAGCGCCGCGGCGCTTGTCGCCTTTATCGCCCTGCTCTGGGCGATCCAGGTCGTCAACTGGATCACCGGCTACGGCCTGAACCCGGCGTTCGGACTGATCCCACGGTACCTCGGTGGGTTGGATGGTATCATCGCAATGCCCCTCCTGCATGGAAGTTTCGGGCACCTGATGGCCAATACGCCGCCACTTCTGGTGATGGGTGGACTGCTGGTGGCAACAACCACGCGGGCCTTGCTGCCGGTGAACGCCGTGGTGATCGGCCTCGGGGGAGGCCTCGTCTGGCTGTTCGGCACCTCGGCCATCCATATCGGTGCGTCGGGGCTCGTCTTCGGCTGGTTCGGTTTCCTCGTCGTGCGCGGCCTCGTGGATCGCTCGCTGATCACGCTAGGCGCGGCATTGGTGGTCGGGGTCCTATATGGTTCCATTCTCTGGGGCGTTCTTCCGGGCCAACCCGGCGTGTCTTGGGAAGCGCACCTCTTCGGTGCCATCGCCGGCGCGGCCGCTGCGTTACTGGTCCGAACGCATGTCCATGCCCCGCGCTTGGGGGACGTGGATCTGGACTAAGCGCCACAACTGACCTGCCCGGCCCAAAGCTGCCTTTGGGCGAGAGCTGATATCGCTGCAATGCGGCCCATCGAAGGAGATATTCGCTGCACAAGCTTAATCTAAACCTAAGCAGATGACTGGATCGCGGGATTTTGCCGACATTCCTGTTTAGCCACGCTGCCGACGAAGCATTTGCTCGCAGTTGCGGCACAAGAGTTGTTTCGAGGCGGCGCGCGTAGAAACGGACGGACCTGCTCGGACACTGGTGGGAAGGCTGGGCGGAGTTCGCCAATGCACGGCTCGCCGGACTCGACATCGACGCATGGATCGATCACTGCAGCCTCAACGCGCAGAGCATCTTACTGAAGCCGCAGGACAAGATCGGCGCGCCCGCGCAGCGGATCGTGCGAGCAGGTGAAAAGGCCGACCGCGCCGAGTTGAACCGCGCCATCGCGCGCGAGAACGGCCCCCGGATCATCGCGGACCCGAGCCTAGCGCTCGACGTGCTCGCCCGGCAGTAAGCGGCCTTCACCCGCCGCGACATGGCCGCTTGCGTATACCGTTACGGCGAAGGTCCGGGCCAGTTCAACGCGGTGCTGGGCGCCATGCGCAGGGCACCCGACCCGGTGGCGCAGGGGTAGGATGTGCGCGGCGGCGAGCGCTTCACCACGCGCGACTTGCTCGAGGTCGAACAGCGGCTACACCGCGCGGCGATGACGATGACGTCCGCGACCGCGATACAGCCCTTGCCCGCGCCGAGGCGCAGGATCTGATCCTGTCCGCCGAGCAGGCCGAGGCGCTTGCCCATGTCACCGACGGCTGTAGTCTCGGGATCATCATCGGCCATGCCGGGACGGGGAAGAGCGCTATGCTGGACGCGGCCTGTAAGACCTGGGAGGCGGCGGGGTTACCTCACCGCCATTCCCTCTTCAGCCCTTGGAAGAAAGGCTTGGGTGGCCGCCGAATTTATTGCGCAGGGCCGACAGGAAACGATTGCCCAGTTCATTTTTTTCGCGCGACGAAAAACGGGCAAACAGCGCTGCGGCGAGCACTTGCGCCGAGGTGCGCTGGTCGATGGCCGCTTCAATCGTCCACCGACCTTCACCACTATCAGCGACTTCGGTAGAATACTGATCCAGCGTCGGATTGCTGGCCAGAGCGTCGGCCCCAAGATCCAGCAGCCATGAACTGACTACGCTGCCACGCCGCCAGACTTCTGCGATAGCGGCGAGGTCAAGGTCATAGCGGTAATCTTCTTCCACCACTGCATGACCTGCCGAGGCGAACAGCGCGAAACCTTCGGCCATGGCCTGCATCATACCGTACTCGATCCCATTATGGATCATTTTCACATAGTGGCCGGAGCCGGGCTTGCCACAATGGAGCCATCCAGCCTCACCCGGAGCTTGAGGTCCACCATCGCGGGCAGGTGTTCTTGCGGCCGCATCTATCCCCGGTGCGAGCGTGTCAAGAATAGGCACGATCCGCCCGATTGCCTCATTTGCCCCGCCTAGCATCAGTGAGTATCCACGAGCCAACCCAAAAACACCTCCGCTGGTTCCGCAATCAACCATCAGGATGCCTTTAGCGGCCAGCATCTGGGCGCGCGCAACGCTCTCTTTGAAATGGCTATTGCCTCCATCGATGATGACGTCGCCTGATGTGCAAAGTTGGCCCAGCTCGGTCAACACCTGCTCGGTTACTTCACCGGCGGGAACCATCAGCCAGACTACACGAGGCGCTGCCAAAGCTGCGACCAAAGACCCGATGTCGGCATAGCTGACCTGCATTCCCCAAGTGGCGTGTCGTTTGAGGTGAAGATCGCCTGTATCCGAGCGCTAGACAAGGATTTTCTGCCGCAAGCGGCACCTGCGGTCGCGCAGACTGCTGGATCTGGACGGATCAGACCGCGAAGCCGCTGTTTCCTTGCCCAGGGGCGGCGTTTTTCAGCGCAGCGGACAGATCTGTCCAGCCGCTTTCGTTCAGTTTGAGCGTGGATCGCGATCATGCGCATAGCGGTGGCGCTCGCAATCGGCGGATAGCGGCGAGGATGGCGCGTACCATCGTGCCGGTGACAGCGACCTCGGCCAGCTGGAAGGTGATGGTGCGGGCGTGACGGACCACACGTGCCCCGATCTTGATCAGCTTCAGTTGCAGGCTGGTCAACGACCAGTCGGCCATGGCCTCGGGCAGCTCGATGCAGCGCAAGAAGGTGGCCAGGTTGTACGCCAGGGCGTGCAGTTGCAGCCGCACCTCATTGTCGCGGAACTTCCGGCACGACAGCCGCGTCCAGCGAAAGGCGTATTTGCCCTCTTTGATGTGCTGCTCGGCGGTGCCGCGCTGGTTGTAGAACCGCACCACCCAGTCCGGCTCCATCGGCAGGTTGGTGACGATGAAGCCGACACGCGGGAACAGTTCGCCCGGATGCCATTCGATCTTGGCGATCACCCGGCGTTCCTTGTCCCAGGACGCCGCCTGATACTCGAATTCCTCGAAGAACCGCTTGACCTTGGTCAGTGACGGCCGCCCGACAGGGCGCGTTAGCCGATGCGCGATCTTGTCCTTGAGGACCGCGTTTGCGGGCAGCCGGATGGCGTAGAAGAACCGCGCTTCTTCCAATCGCTCATAGATCGCCGGGATCGCGTAGGCAGCATCGGCCCGGAAGAACCTGCCACCAAGGTCGCGCTCCGCGTAGCGCGCAATGACGGGGTCGAGAACATCACGCCAGCCATCGGCGCTGTGGACGTTGCCATGGCGCAGGGCGCAGCGTTCCAGCATCCCGAACTGGTTGAACAGAAAGTTGGGGTGATAGCAGCTACAGTCGAAATGGCCATTCCAGGCAGACCCTTCCTGGTCGCCATGGGTCGGGCTGACCGAGCTGTCCATGTCCAGAACGATGTACTTCAGCCCGTTACGGTCATGGAACCGGTCGATCCATTGCCCGTTCAGGTCGGCCAGCGCGGCACGGTTCCCGGCCAGAGCCAGCGTCTCGGTCTCGAACCGTCCCATCTGCGATGCCGAGGCCGCTTGTGCATCGACCGCTCTGCCGCCGACAACTTGGCGCATGACCGGATCGCAGGCGAGACGGTTGGCGTCGTTGACATCCTCGTATCCGGCCAGCCGCCCAAAGACTGATTGCCGGAACAGGCCGTCGAGCCGATGGACCGTGTTCTTGCCAGAGCGAGTATCGCGCAGCGCCGCTGACGCCAAATCGGACAACCCGAGCGCGTCATCAAGCTCGCGCATCACCAGAAGGCCGCCGTCGGAACTGAGCTGCGTGCCGCGAAATTCCAGCCGCACGCGAGGGTCGAAATCCACCCGATCTGCCCGTTGCAAGCCCGCACCCTCTGGGTGATCCATGAAACGCGCCCCTCGCAGCCTTCAACACCATGTTTTATATAGGAAATATAATGGTCAGGACAGCGAAATCAGCGCCTTACTTGGGAAATGTGGGGCTGACTGTGCCGACTTCTTTTGCCAACGCCTCCCTCGTCGTCTGGTTTGCACTGTGAACGTGACATTGATGCCCGGCCTTCGACAGCCGCCGGACCATGTTGCCGCCCATTCGTCCGAGACCGATAAATCCCAGTTCCATCGTTAAGTCCTTTCTTGATTTCCAATGCGTATTTGGGCCGGTCCGGCTCAGCTCACCTGTACGCGGCGCCAAAAGGCGACCATGCCCCTTATTTGCGCTGCCGCCGACCTGGGAGATGGGTAATACCAAGCCGCATCAGGGTTGGTCTTTCCGTCCACCTCTAGTGAGTAGTACGATGCAGTTCCCTTCCAGGGGCAAACCGTTTCGCGCGTGCTTTGCGATAGGTACACTGCCCGCACACTTTCGATCGGAAAGTAGTGATTGCCTTCGACAACAACGGTAGCGTCGCTTTCTGCGATGACTTTGCCGTTCCAGATTGCCTTGACCATTTGGCGCCCCCTTTTGTCAGTCTGTCTGATCCATGACCTCGCGGACACGCAGACGGAGTGCCGGAAGGAGTTCTGTCCCGAACCAGGGATTGCGGCGCAGAAACGCGTTGTTGCGCCAGGAAGGGTGCGGCAGCGGCACGACTACCGGCGCCCAATGGCGCCAGTCAGCAACAGTGGCTGTTACGCCCGCCTTGCGTGCGTCTGCGCCCAGGTGCCAACCATGGGCGTAACCCCCGATCAAGATAGTGAGCCTTACCTGATTGAGCGCGTCCAGCGCCCGGCTTCGCCACGTTGCCGCGCAGCGTGGTGGTGGCGGCAGGTCGCTGCCATTCACATGATAGCCGGGAAAGCAAACCCACATTTCCCAAGTAAGGCGCTGATTTCGCTGTCCTGACCATTATATTTCCTATATAAAACATGGTGTTGAAGGCTGCGAGGGGCGCGTTTCATGGATCACCCAGAGGGTGCGGGCTTGCAACGGGCAGATCGGGTGGATTTCGACCCTCGCGTGCGGCTGGAATTTCGCGGCACGCAGCTCAGTTCCGACGGCGGCCTTCTGGTGATGCGCGAGCTTGATGACGCGCTCGGGTTGTCCGATTTGGCGTCAGCGGCGCTGCGCGATACTCGCTCTGGCAAGAACACGGTCCATCGGCTCGACGGCCTGTTCCGGCAATCAGTCTTTGGGCGGCTGGCCGGATACGAGGATGTCAACGACGCCAACCGTCTCGCCTGCGATCCGGTCATGCGCCAAGTTGTCGGCGGCAGAGCGGTCGATGCACAAGCGGCCTCGGCATCGCAGATGGGACGGTTCGAGACCGAGACGCTGGCTCTGGCCGGGAACCGTGCCGCGCTGGCCGACCTGAACGGGCAATGGATCGACCGGTTCCATGACCGTAACGGGCTGAAGTACATCGTTCTGGACATGGACAGCTCGGTCAGCCCGACCCATGGCGACCAGGAAGGGTCTGCCTGGAATGGCCATTTCGACTGTAGCTGCTATCACCCCAACTTTCTGTTCAACCAGTTCGGGATGCTGGAACGCTGCGCCCTGCGCCATGGCAACGTCCACAGCGCCGATGGCTGGCGTGATGTTCTCGACCCCGTCATTGCGCGCTACGCGGAGCGCGACCTTGGTGGCAGGTTCTTCCGGGCCGATGCTGCCTACGCGATCCCGGCGATCTATGAGCGATTGGAAGAAGCGCGGTTCTTCTACGCCATCCGGCTGCCCGCAAACGCGGTCCTCAAGGACAAGATCGCGCATCGGCTAACGCGCCCTGTCGGGCGGCCGTCACTGACCAAGGTCAAGCGGTTCTTCGAGGAATTCGAGTATCAGGCGGCGTCCTGGGACAAGGAACGCCGGGTGATCGCCAAGATCGAATGGCATCCGGGCGAACTGTTCCCGCGTGTCGGCTTCATCGTCACCAACCTGCCGATGGAGCCGGACTGGGTGGTGCGGTTCTACAACCAGCGCGGCACCGCCGAGCAGCACATCAAAGAGGGCAAATACGCCTTTCGCTGGACGCGGCTGTCGTGCCGGAAGTTCCGCGACAATGAGGTGCGGCTGCAACTGCACGCCCTGGCGTACAACCTGGCCACCTTCTTGCGCTGCATCGAGCTGCCCGAGGCCATGGCCGACTGGTCGTTGACCAGCCTGCAACTGAAGCTGATCAAGATCGGGGCACGTGTGGTCCGTCACGCCCGCACCATCACCTTCCAGCTGGCCGAGGTCGCTGTCACCGGCACGATGGTACGCGCCATCCTCGCCGCTATCCGCCGATTGCGAGCGCCACCGCTATGCGCATGATCGCGATCCACGCTCAAACTGAACGAAAGCGGCTGGACAGATCTGTCCGCTGCGCTGAAAAACGCCGCCCCTGGGCAAGGAAACAGCGGCTTCGCGGTCTGATCCGTCCAGATCCAGCAGTCTGCGCGACCGCAGGTGCCGCTTGCGGCAGAAAATCCTTGTCTAGCGCTCGGATACAGGCGATCTTCACCTCAAACGACACGCCACTTGGG